>NZ_JAPCJA010000001.1:0-231858 GCF_027707745.1 Aeromonas sp. QDB23 | reverse complement strand
AATGAGCGTTCACATTGGTCCGGAAATGGTGTTCACGTTGAATCGGAATTGGTGTTCATGATCGGCCGGAATATGCAAATGCAACTGAGGCACTAGATAAAGCCCGTCACGCCTTGCAAGCGCAGGCCAACATCGCGCACCATTATCACATGTGTCGGGCCAATATGACGGGTTGGAAGATTGAGGTCATCGGGGAACTACCGGCTCAAGTGGGCCTATCTCGGTTGCTGCCAAAGGATGATTAATGGATCGCAATCCCAGACCCACCTACCAGCTCACCTCTATCCACCGAGTAGGGCGCCAGAATTTACGGTGCTGTACAGCATTGTTGCTCAAATTCTCTGCTGTACATCGCTCTTATTTATCGGGTGGATTACCCTACCTGGATGGAAAAACCTCAGTATAATCAATGCAACTACATATAATCCGCAGCCAATTATCCATACCCATCCATTCCACGTTTCGCGGGTTGCACTATACAAAAATGCAAAAACAAGTGGACCGATTACACCTGTCAGGTGGGTCAAACTGGTCAGCACCCCTTGTAATTGTCCCTGTGCTACCTGACCGACACGAACAGATATAATTCCCTGCAAGGCGGGAAGTGTGATGCCACCACAAGCTAGTAACAGCAAAACCGGCCAAACCATCCAGCTTTGTGTAATGACCGCCAATAAAAATAGGCCACAACCGTCAGCCAAAATGCCAACCGCTATAGCTTTCCGTTCTCCCAAATGTTTAGCGATAAAACCAGCAGCAAGTCCTTGAAACAGTGCGTGTGTCAGCCCGAACACAGCCAATGAAACACCGACCATTACGCCATCCCATGCGAAGCGCTCTTCTCCGAATAAAACCCATAATGTTGCGGGGATTTGGCCAATCAATTGAATGATGAAAAAGACAACTAACAATCCCGATAATGGGGAGATCATCTCGCGTATGGAGGATGTGGTTTCATTGATTGTTTCATTCTTTAACTCGTCACTAACCTGATTAGCATTATGGGTCTCATGTAAAATGAATAGGGAGACCAGAAATGCCAGCCCGTTAATAGCAGCAGCGAACATAAACGGTGCCTGTACCGAAAGTTGACCGGCAAAACCACCAATGACTGGTCCAGCAATCATACCGCCACCAAAACAGGCACCCATCATACCAAACCAATGTGTCCTGGATTCCTCAGGTGTGACATCGGCAATTGTTGAGGCTGCAACAGCTCCAGTCGCACCGGTAATACCAGCAATTAAGCGTCCCAAATACAACACCCACACTACGCTGGCTGTTGCCATTAATGCGTAGTCCAGTGTTGCACCTAAAAGTGAAAGTAACAATACAGGGCGACGACCTATGCGATCTGACCAGCGGCCGAGAAGAGGGGCAAAAATCACTTGCATCATTGCATACAGCGCCAATAAAACACCGTAGTTCTCTGCAACATTAGCCTTTCCAACAAACTCCCGTAATAACGCCGGCAAGACAGGCATAATTATGCCAATCCCCATAGCATCTAAAAAAATGATGACCAGTGCCATCATCACAGTGCGGTTCATAGTTAACGTTCTCTATCGATGATAGGGTTTGAAAAATAACTCTATCAGTGATAGATTGTCAACAGCAAAAGGAGATAGTGATGGCACGACTAAGCTTGGACGACGTAATTTCAATGGCGCTCACCCTGCTGGACAGCGAAGGGCTAGAGGGCTTGACTACGCGTAAGCTGGCGCAGTCCCTAAAAATTGAGCAACCGACTCTGTATTGGCACGTGCGCAACAAGCAGACTCTTATGAACATGCTTTCAGAGGCAATACTGGCGAAGCATCACACCCGTTCAGCACCGTTACCGACTGAGAGTTGGCAGCAGTTTCTCCAGGAAAATGCTCTGAGTTTCCGTAAAGCATTACTGGTCCATCGTGATGGAGCCCGATTGCATATAGGGACCTCTCCTACGCCCCCCCAGTTTGAACAAGCAGAGGCGCAACTACGCTGTCTATGCGATGCAGGGTTTTCGGTCGAGGAGGCTCTTTTCATTCTGCAATCTATCAGCCATTTTACGTTGGGTGCAGTATTAGAGGAGCAAGCAACAAACCAGATAGAAAATAATCATGTGATAGACGCTGCACCACCATTATTACAAGAGGCATTTAATATTCAGGCGAGAACCTCTGCTGAAATGGCCTTCCATTTCGGGCTGAAATCATTAATATTTGGATTTTCTGCACAGTTAGATGAAAAAAAGCATACACCCATTGAGGATGGTAATAAATGATGCTATCTATGTGTCAACTCTAATTTATAGTTATGGATAGTGTTTTCAAATATATACATGTATCGTCAGTATTTTATCTATTAAATATTAAACCACTTCTGGTTAATATCATGGGTGTCACCGTCCCTCGATAAAATGGCATTGAGTCTCCCACAACTAAGCCACCCATTCGGTTTAAGGTCTTAACGATGATATCTCTTGCATCCATATGGATTTCATCTACAGATTGTGCGAAAAGTTCGTGCAGTGAAAACCGAGCCAAGCTAGAACCTATTTGATACCCTCTGAAATTTTGCATTGTTGCAAATCGCCCCCAATGAGTTTCATCGCATTATTTCCAGGCTGCAACGGCACCAACAATTGTGGAGTTCATAATTGCACACCACCATTGTGGCGATTTTTCAGCTGGAATAGGGATCAATTCGTCAGGGATCCCCTGCTCTCCCTTGAACACGGGAATTTGCAAACGCAGTATGTCGTCCATATCTTCATGCGTTGCTTTCCTCAATACAAGATTCTGCATCGGGTCATCCTTATCGTTGAGCCGTAACAGCAGGTATTTTCATTAGTAGCTCAGCACAAAATGCACATAATTTGTTCAAATCAATAAGCCGCCTAGGAACACAGTATCTATTGGCCACCGCCTTCCGTTGGCGGCATCGCTTCTTGCGCTATGGCCGACTCAGGTATGCTTCTTTTCGATAAAACGCCTCTTTCATTTATACCTTTTAATTACATCATCACCAATTGACTTACCGCTCTAATTTTCCCATTCAACCGGTAGATTTTTTCTGATGCATTTTTATGCAAACAAGTAATTTTTTGCTTCTCTTGAGGTAGTTTTTCAAGTATCTCGCGGTAGGCTTGTAACTCATAACGAGTCAACAGAAGCTCTTCTTCCAGAGACCTCAACTCACTTGCTAGATCATAATTATCGCCTTTGATTGATGCTTGTAAACTGCCCAGAAGATCATCTGAAAAAATATAATGCCGATTATTTTTTGGCCCATTAGCTTTCACTGCATCCTGTTTTTTCAAGCTATATACATGGCGGTCAACCAAGCCTGATGCCTGATACACAGCCAAGTCATTGACCTCCATAGCCAATCGTATCAGCTCTTTCCTGCTTATTTTTAGACCAGTCATTTTGAGTAAAACTTGATAAAACTTGTTACTGATTTTGTAAACATTTTTATTCTGCATAAAATTTCCACAACCACAACACTTAGGATTGCTAAGTATACAGAGACAGGTGAAACTTAGACAATCTATACATATGAGAACTTTGTGATGAACAAACATTGTACAAAAACCCATTCCCAGAGAGACTCAAGCAGGCGCGTAAAAAAGCAGGTATATCCCAAAAGGAGCTTGGGGTAAGGGCCGGTATGGATGATAGTTCTGCTAGTGGTCGCATGAATCACTATGAGAGAGGTCGCCACGTTCCAGACATTGATACAATGCGAAAACTTGCCAATGTACTGGGAAAGCCGCTGAGTTATTTTTTTTGCGAAGATGATCTTAGTGCGGAATTGGTTTGTCTATTTGAGCAACTTGATGAGGATGAAAAGTTAGATCTTCTCTTTAAGCTACGTGAAAATAAACGGTGATACCGCTAAGTAAGATACCTGCTCATGTTGCGGATTGACCACCAGAAGTTTGCAACGCATTGATAGTGGTTTGTAGCTAGGAGAGGAGGTTAACTTTCATGGTTGTGCTCATGCCTTCACCACCGGGATCCCTTTGATACTGGTGGTATAGCGGGGGCTGAGTTGTTCGCGTTTCATCATCCATTCGCTGGTATCTCGGCCTCGGGATGCAAAGTAGACCTTTCCCAACCGCCCCTGGTTAATCCTATCGATCACCTGCATGAGTGCATCGCTACGGGGATCCTGCTGTTCGCTGCCGAATAGACCCCCTTGCTGCATGCCTTTCGGGGAGAAGTCCGCCAGCATGACGCCGCCCTTCATATAGCGAACATCATCCAACCAGATCCTGCTCAGCAGCGGCTCGATCTGGGCTAGCAACTCACGGGTGTCGGCTGTGGGTATCGGCAACAGCATGGAGATCTGGTTGGCATAATGTGTTTCCCGCTCCGCAAACGGGCTCGAACGAATGAATACTGTGACATGGCGGCAGCACATGCCCTCTGTCCTGAGTTTCTCAGCTGCCCGCTCCATGTAGCCAGCGAGAGCCTCCCGCATGGGGCCG
Organism: Aeromonas sp. QDB23; assembly: GCF_027707745.1. Lineage (NCBI taxonomy): Bacteria > Pseudomonadati > Pseudomonadota > Gammaproteobacteria > Aeromonadales > Aeromonadaceae > Aeromonas > Aeromonas sp. QDB23. The sequence continues at coordinate 227,381 of NZ_JAPCJA010000001.1, read as the reverse complement.
AAGGCGGTGATGCGCTCCCCAAAGGATCGGCTGCAAATTATCTGTTGCTTGGCCTGTGCCAGTTGCTCCAGCTCGGCGCAGGGGATCCCGCACAGCTCCTGCACCGTGCGCTCGACAACGACCCCGTAACGGTGCCGAAGACTCTTAGCATCAGCCGCTACCAGATCAGCCACGGTGTTGATGCCCTGAGCTGACAGCTTGGTGGTGAGTTTGCGACCAATTCCCCAGACCTCGTCTACCGGGGTGATCGCCATCAGTTTGGCGCGGCGTGTTTCATCGCGCAGATCGACCACCCCTCCGGTGGCGGGCCATTTTTTTGCGGCATAGTTGGCGAGTTTGGCTAGGGTTTTAGTGGGGCCGATACCAACACCGACCGTCAGCCCTGTCCACTGCTGTACCCGCTCCCGGATCTGGCGTCCATATGCCACTAGGTCACCCGCCCAACTCTCACTCAGCTCAGCAAAAGCTTCGTCTGTTTACCGGGACGGGTGCGAACAGCTTTGCGAGAAGGTCACTCAGCAACTCGGTGCGTGGTTCTCTCTTTTGAGCTGGTAAGGCTCATGTGGTGAGGGTTCTGGTGAGGACAACCAAAAAGTGTAAGAATAAACAGGTATGAACACGCATTTTCATACCTTTTCTTACATATCTTTAAAAAGTGTCATTTTAAGGTGAGCAACCAGAAGTGTAAGAAAAGGTGTTATGCATTGAAATATATAGTAAAAAATTCATTGCCACTCACTCAGTCACTCACTCAGCAGCGATTTTTTACATGTATTACCCTTCTAAGAACAGACATATTAAAAAGACCCTGATAAAACAGGGTCTTTTAAATTCAAGCCGAGCACCTCTACCAGCAGGGAAGAGTATTCTATTAGTGACGGCCCATATTCAGCCATGAACCGGCGCCACAGGAGCACTTGATGAAAGGTGCGATGAAACCGATTGCCCGGATGCTGCTATTGCTGGCGATTTTTCTCCCCGAACAACTACTGGCACAACCGCTCAAGGTAGGAGTCAGCTTTGCCATCCCTCCTTATGTCATCGAAGGCGATAACCGCGGCATCGAGCTGGATCTGTTGAAAGAGGCGTTCGCCGGTAGCGGCTATGATCCCAGCTTTGAATATCTGCCGCTGGAGCGCACCTTCCGCCTGTTCGAGTCAGGCAAGCTGGATGCCATTATCAACGTCAGACGCGGCATGGTTGATACCCTCTTTCTGACCCGCCCCGTCATTACCTTCCATAACCGGATCTTCAGCCTGCGCACTACCCATATCAGTACCCTGGACGATCTGCATTCAAAACGAGTCACCGCCTTTCAACGGGCAAGGATCATTCTGGGGGGCGAGTTTGCCACCATGGCCAACCAGAATCCCCACTATGAGGAGGTGGCCAAGCAGCAGGGACAGGTGCACCAGCTGATGCGCGGCAGGGTGGATGCAGTCGTACTGGAGGAGCGGGTGTTCTACTACTATCTGGACCAACTGATCGCCACGGCGCAGGCTGGCGAACGCTACGAGCGCAACCAGGTCAGGCAAGCGGACCTCTTCCCACCCACTGTCTATCACTTCGCCTTTCGCTCGGCTGATGCCCTCAAGTTGTTCAACGATCGTCTCGAGGCAATGAAAAAGGATGGCAGTTATCAGCGAATTTTCGAGCTGTACGGCGCCAAGCCCTAGACATTCATCAGTTCAAGACGACAGCCCCGAACCCGGAAACATAAAAGCCAGCCCATTACAGGCTGGCTTTGTACTGGCTCCGAAGGAACAGCAGTAAAGGAGCGTTACTTCATTGCGCTGCCGTTTTTCAGATCTGCTTTCTGACGTTTGGCTTCGCGTTTCTCTTTCAGTGACATCTGCGGTTTTTTCTTGGCATCTTTGCCGTTGTGATGTTCTTTGTTACTCATCATCAAACTCCAAAAATGTTACCCAGACAGTTGGTTCCTCATGGGAGCCAGCATGCCATCCGAATCATCAACTTCAGTACGCTTGGTGGGATGGTGCAAGACCATCACCAGACCCAGCATACCCTCCAGCGGCATCCGGATCCAGCCTCATTCTCGCCCAAAAAATGCAGTGCTCAGCCCCCGGAACACTGACGCCACACAACCTCGACAGGAAAGACCAAAAAAGAGTAATTCGCATTATTAAATGTTGTCACGCTTATATTAATGCATCACTTTCGAGATATTTTTACGGATAAATATAAACTCCGCCCATTATTTATTGCCGTTCAAGCAACCACCATTTTCATAAGCATTCGCAATATCACCAGAAACATCAGGTTACAACACCGAATAGGTTATTTCCGGTCAGCCAGATATAATGCGCGCCGCACCGAAATATCCGTTTTTATTCAGGAAGCTGTGACATGAACAGAAAAACCAGAGCCGCCATGGTGTCGGTCTGCTCCAATATCAGTCTGATTATCATGAAGGTCGTAGCCGGTTTCGCCAGTGGCTCGGTCAGTATCATCTCGGAGGCCATCCACTCCGCGATGGATCTGGTCGCCGCCCTGATCGCCCTGTTCGCAGTAAAAAAATCCGATCTCCCGCCCGATGAGCGTCACCCCTATGGCCACGACAAGATTGAAAATGTCTCCGGCGTCATCGAAGCACTGCTTATCTTGCTGGCCGCAGGCTGGATCATCTTCGAAGCCGTCGACAAGCTAATCTCTCCCAGCCCCATCGAGAGCATTGGCTGGGGCGTACTGGTGATGGTGATCTCGGCGCTGGTCAACAGCGGGGTATCGGCTTACCTATATAAGGTCGCCAGAGAGGAGGAGTCGGTCGCGTTGGCCGCCGATGCGCTCCATCTCAAGGCTGACGTGCTCACCTCCGCCGGGGTGGCCGCCGGTCTTGGCGGCATCTGGCTAGCCGGTCTGTTCGGTCACTCCCTCGCCATCCTCGACCCGCTGGTCGCCATTGCCGTCGCCATCTTTATTGTCAGAGAGGCGATCAGCATGCTCAACGAGGCCTTCCAGCCGCTGATCGACCAGAGCATGAGCCCGGAAGAGCTGGCGATGACCAGCCGCATCATCACCGAGTGCTGTCCCGCCGCCAGCGGTTTTCACGATCTGCGCAGTCGTCGTGCCGGTCGTCGCCGCCATATCGACTTTCACCTCACTCTGCCCCCGCAGATGAGCATCGGCGAAGCCCACGACATTTGTGATCGCATCGAACACGCCATCATGCAACAACTGCCCCACGCCATTGTGCTGATCCACGTCGAGCCGGAGGAGCAAGGAGTGCCATCCCCACTCGCCATAAACTGAAATGTGGCAAACAGGCGGGAAAGTGGCAGCGAAATAACGGAGATCTGGCACAAACCCGCATTTTTGCGGCCTAAATGCCGATTGCATAAGAAGTGATCGGCACAACTGTGTTAGGGTATCTAACCCCCCTGCCGCAGGAGCGCGCCGTGAAAAAGCTGGAAATGAAAGATCTGACCGAGGCTGAAAAAGCCGAGATAGCCTTGTTATTGCAAAAGGCACAAGCCAATGCAGACCACCAGCTGACCAACGGAGAGCGGAACAAGATCCGCGAAGAGGGTCGCCTGAAGATTGTGGCCGACCGCGCCGAAGCGGCCAAGGTAGCCTCCAAGCTGGCCCGCGAGAAAGCCAAAGAACGCGCCAAAAATCAGGTACTGCCAGAAACCTTCAGCTGGATCGACTCGGTCAGCAACAAGTTTCGCAGCAAGCGCTGACCCCCAGCTTCCAAAACGCCCGCTCGCACTAGATGCCAGCGGGCGTTTGCATTTCTGGCCCGCGCACGATGAATCCGATTTGCTCTTGTTAACTGGTTCACTGCTCTGGCGTTCATCCCGGCGTCAAATGGTTGCTTGGCATGACGGGCTCGACACCCAAGCAAACTGACGCCCCAGCCATCGCCACCCTTTCGTTTTTTTCATATTTTTTGCCAGAACTGGCTACATAGTCAGGACAAAAAAGCCAAACTCGGGTTTCTACAGGGTAAGGCGAATCCTTGCTGATTTCGCTATGCAGTTGAAATACATCATGTTTACTATAAAAGATGAGATTTTCGGTTGTTACAAAACATTAATATCGAGATAAAGTTTGCTTTAAAAATGAGAGCGTGTTTTAATCTTTCTCGATGGTTCGGCAGTTCAGACCTGATTATGTTAGGCAGTCATTTTAGTAAAGCAGTGATTAGCATAAGCGTTATCCTAGGATAATTCTTATCAAATAATTCTCCTTCTTTAGTGCTCCCCATACGTATTGCTGACGAAAAATCAAAAATTGCCATTTAGGTGGCATTCAACACTATTTAAGGAAATTATTATGTCTAACAAAATGACTGGTACCGTTAAGTTCTTCAACGCTGAGAAAGGTTTTGGTTTCATCTCCCCGGCTGACGGCAGCAAAGACGTGTTCGTACACTTCTCCGCTATCCAGTCCACCAGCTTCAAAACCCTGGACGAAGGTCAGCGCGTTGAGTTCACCATCGAGCAAGGCCAGAAAGGCCCGGCTGCTGCCAACGTAGTTGGTCTGTAATTCAAGCCTGAGCATGCCGCTGATGGCTCACGCCAATCGCTGACAGCTCTGCAAGAATTAAAAAAACCCGCCTAGGCGGGTTTTTTGTTGTTCCCCGTTTTTTTCCTCACTGTTCTCCCACCGACCAACCATTTGATCCCTTCCTTACACCACTCTCACCGCTTGAGTCTGACAAAGAGTTCCAAGTGAGCTCAAAATGTAAAATAGTGACGAAAAAGTCAGGTTATCCGCTGTATTTGCCGCGAATTCTTGCTATTTTGCGCGCCACAAAAGCAAACGATTTCCTTCACACTTTCAGGATAAGTTATGGCAAAGCAAGATATGGCCGCCAATCGAGCACAGGGCGGCTTTTTGGACTCTTATTTTTCCATTTCTGCGCGCGGCAGTAGTGTGCGCCAGGAGCTGTTGGCCGGTTTGACCACCTTCCTGGCCATGGTCTACAGCATCATAGTGGTGCCGAACATGCTGGGTGCTGCCGGTTTTGAGCAGGGCCCCGTCTTCGTGGCAACCTGTTTGATCGCCGCCTTCGGCTCCCTGCTGATGGGCCTGTGGGCCAAGCTGCCAATGGCCATCGGTTGCGCCATCTCCCTCACCGCCTTTACCGCGTTCAGTCTGGTACTGGGTCAGGGACTGAGCATTCCGGTCGCGCTGGGCGCCATCTTCCTGATGGGTGTGCTGTTTACCCTGATCAGCGTCACCGGCGTGCGCCAGTGGATCCTGGATAACCTCCCCTCCGGCATCGCCCACGGTACCGGCATAGGTATCGGTCTGTTCCTGCTACTGATCGCCACCAACGGCGTCGGCATGGTGATCAAGAACGAAGGGGCCGGTCTGCCGGTTCAACTGGGTGAAGTGACCTCCTTCCCGGTCATCATGACAGTGCTGGGTCTGGCCGCCATCTTCGGTCTGGAGCGTCGCAAGGTGCCGGGCGGCATCCTGATGGTGATCATCGCCATCTCCATCCTCGGCCTTATCTTCGACCCGAAAGTGACCTGGCAGGGCTTCTTCGCCATGCCGAGCCTGACTGGTGAAAAAGGTTCGCTGGTAGGCAGCATGGATCTGCTGGGCGCCCTCAATCCGGTGGTGATCCCGACCGTGCTGGCGCTGGTGATGACCGCCGTGTTTGACGCCACCGGCACCATCCGTGCCGTGGCCGGTCAGGCGGGCCTTATCAACGAACGTGGCCACATCATCAGCGGCGGCAAGGCACTGACTGCCGACTCCGTCAGCAGCATGGTGGCTGGCGTGGTGGGTGGTGCTCCGGCGGCCGTCTACATCGAATCCGCCGCAGGCACCGCAGCCGGTGGCAAGACCGGACTGACCGCTGCGCTGGTCGGCGTGCTGTTCCTGCTGATGATCTTCCTCTCCCCGCTGAGCTATCTGGTACCGGCTTACGCCACCGCACCGGCCCTGATGTACGTCGGTCTGCTGATGCTGGGTAACGTCACCAAGCTGGACTTCAGCGACTCGGTCGATGCCCTCGCTGGCATGCTGTGCGCCGTCTTCATCGTGCTGACCTGCAACATCGTGACCGGCATCATGCTGGGCTTCGTGGCACTGGTCGTTGGTCGCATCTTCGCTGCCGAGTGGAAGAAGCTGAACGTCGGCACCGTCATCATCGCTCTGGCGCTGGTGATCTTCTATGCCGGTGGCTGGGCCATCTAACCTGCCCGTATATTCCGGTTATAGCGAAGGGCCCTGCGGGGCCCTTTTTCATGGCTGTGAGGCCGCTAACAGTTTCCCGCCCGTTTGCCCCGCGTCGTTTCAAATTGAAACACCAACCTCCCTTCAGCTGTTTCAAATCCGAACCAAACCGACCGTCATTTTTATCCTTTTTTCTGTCGTTAGACTGGCTCCATCAACCATTTGCCCACCCGTGCGGTGGCAAGCCAAGGAGTGAGCCATGAAGAAACTGATCAATGCCGTCGATGCTGTGGTCCGTGAACAACTGATGGGGATGGCAGCCGCCCACCCCGAGCTCAAGGTACGTATCGAACCCCACTACATCACCCGCGCCGACTCCCCCGTGATGGGCAAGGTCGCGCTGGTCTCCGGCGGTGGCAGCGGCCACGAGCCGATGCACGGCGGTCTGGTGGGCAAAGGGATGCTGGATGGCGCCTGCCCCGGCGAGATTTTTACCTCCCCGACCCCGGATCAGATGTACGAGTGCGGTCAGGCCGTTGATGGCGGCGCGGGCGTGCTGTTTCTGGTGAAGAACTACACCGGCGACGTGCTCAACTTCGAGACCGCAGTCGAGCTGCTGCACGGAGACGGCGTCAAGGTCGGCTTCTCGCTGATCGATGACGACGTGGCGGTCAAAGACAGCCTCTACACCGCCGGCCGCCGTGGCGTAGCCACTACCGTGCTATGCGAGAAACTGGTGGGGGCAGCAGCCGAGGCGGGCTATGACCTGGCCCGCTGCGAAGCGCTGGCCCGCCGCATCAACAACCAGAGCCGCACCATTGGCGTCGCCATGCATGCCTGCACCGTGCCTGCCGCTGGCAAGCCCTCCTTCACCCTGGCCGATAACGAGATGGAGTTTGGCGTGGGCATCCACGGTGAGCCCGGCATCGAGCGCCGCCCCTTCACCGACCTCAATACCCTGGTGGATGACATGTTCAGCGAGCTGGCGGACAACACCCCCTATGGGCGCACCCTGCGCCACTGGGACAGAGCCTCCGGCAGCTGGCAGGAAGAGCACACCTTTATCGAACCGCTCAACAAGGGCGATCGGGTCATCGCGCTGGTCAACAGCCTCGGCGGTACTCCCATCTCCGAGCTCTATGGCGTCTATGGTCGCCTCGCTACCCTGTGCGAAGAGGCAGGCATCCATCTGGTGCGCAACCTGATTGGCCCCTACTGCACCTCCCTCGACATGACCGGCATATCCATCACCCTGCTCAAGGTGGATGATGAGCTGATGACCCTGTGGGATGCCCCCGTTCACACCCCCGCCCTGCGTCGCGGCTGCTAAGGAGAACCCATGTTAAGCAAGCATCACATCGTCAACTGGCTGCTCGACTGCGAACACATCTTTACCGAGCAGCGTGACTACCTCACCGCGCTGGATACCGACATCGGCGACGGCGACCACGGCCTCAACATGCAGCGCGGCTTTGCCAAGGTGGCCGAGAAGCTGCCTGCAGTGGCGGACAAGGATATCGGTCAGGTGCTGAAAACCACCGGCATGACCTTGCTCTCCTCGGTCGGTGGCGCCAGCGGCCCGCTCTACGGCACCTTCTTTATCCGGGCGGCGGCCAGCACCGATGCCTGCCAAAGCCTGAGCCTCAGCCAGCTGTGCAAAATGCTGAGCGACGGGGTTGAGGGGATCGTCTCCCGCGGCCGCGCCGAGCCGGGCGACAAGACCATGTGCGACGCCTGGTGGCCAGCACTGGCGGCCCTGCAACAGGCGCAGCAGCAAGAGCTGCCCCTCAACGATGCGCTGGACAAGGCTGTAGCGGCCGCAGCAGCCGGTACCGAGGCCACCATCCAGATGCAGGCCCGCAAGGGGCGCGCCAGCTATCTTGGCGAGCGCAGCATCGGCCATCAGGATGCCGGGGCCACCTCGACCCTGCTGCTGCTGACCGCCCTGCGTGACAGAGCGAGGTTGTGACATGATCGGAATCGTAGTTGTCTCTCACAGCGCCATGCTGGCGGCCGGATTGAAAGCGCTGGCCGACCAGCTGGGCAGCCCGGTCAAGTTGCTGCTGGCGGCCGGGGTCGATGACCCCGACCACCCCATCGGCACCGATGCCATCGCGGTGATGAGTGCGATTGAAGAAGCGGACGATGGCAACGGCGTGCTGGTACTGATGGACTTGGGCAGCGCCCTGCTCAGCGCCGAAACCGCCCTCGAACTGCTGCCTCCCGAGCTGAGCGCCCGGGTGCGGCTCTGCCCGGCCCCCTTAGTCGAGGGCACCCTTGCCGCCGTGGTGGCAGCCGGTTCCGGCCTGACGCTGGATGAGGTGGCCGCCGAGGCGCTCGGTGCCCTTGGCCCGAAACAGGCGATGCTGCCCGCCAGCCCGGCGCAGGCCGCCACGGAGAGGGCCCCTGTTGCTGACGACGGCTGGCTGCGCTGCGAAGTGGTAGTAGACAATCCCCACGGCCTGCATGTGCGCCCCGCCGCCCGACTGGTGGCCGCCCTCAAACCCTTTGCCGCGGAACTCAAGCTGCAAAAGGGGGACAAAGAGGCCAACCCCCGCAGCCTGACCCGGCTCGCCATGCTCAACGTGCGTCAGGGCGACACGCTCACCCTGCTGGCGCGTGGGGAAGATGCCACCGCCGCATTGACCTGCTTCCAGCAACTGGCCGACGAGCGTTTCGGCGACTGACGCCGCACGCCACTGTTTCAAGGGGCTGCACTCGCTCGCTGAGCCTGTGCAGCTCCACTTTCGTGCAAGTAAAAGAAGACGAAGGAGTCCCCGGCACTGCCGCCCCTTCGCCCCTGTTAGTTTCAAAAGAAGTCTTATGAACTAGAGAGAGGGAAAGAATATGGACCGCATTATCATCAGCCCCAGCAAATACGTGCAAGGCAACGGGGCCCTCGCCAATATCGGCAACTACGTTAAAGCGCTCGGCAGCAAGCCGCTCATTCTGGCCGACGCCTTCGTCACCAAGCTGGTGGGCGATACCGTGGCCACCAGCTTCCACGGCGCAGGCATCAAGCCGGAGTTCGACTGCTTCAACGGCGAGTGCTCCCGCCCCGAGATCGACCGCCTGCTGGCCCGCTGCAACCAGACCCAGTTTGACGTCATCATCGGCATCGGCGGCGGCAAGACGCTGGATACCGCCAAGTCGGTCGCCTTCTACCAGAAAGTGCCGGTGGTCATAGTGCCCACAATCGCCTCCACCGATGCCCCCACCAGTGCGCTGGCGGTCATCTACACCCCGGAAGGGCAGTTCAGCGAATACCTGATGATCCCGACCAACCCCAACATGGTCATCATGGATACCGGCGTGATCTCCCGCGCTCCGGTGCGGCTCTTGGTCTCCGGCATGGGGGATGCGCTCTCCACCTACTTCGAGGCCCGTGCCAACAAGGTGTCCGGTTGCCAGACCATGGCCGGTGGTGCCTCCACGCTGGCGGCGCAGGCCATCGCCGAGCTCTGCTACAAGACCCTGCTGGCCGATGGCTACAAGGCCAAGCTGGCGGTGGAACAGGGGCTCTGCACCAAGGCGGTGGAGAACATCATCGAGGCCAACACCTACCTGAGCGGTATCGGCTTCGAGAGCAGCGGGCTGGCCGCCGCCCACGCCATCCACAATGGTCTGACCCAGCTCGCCGAGTGTCACCACCTCTACCACGGTGAGAAAGTGGCGTTCGGTACCCTGGTGCAGCTGGTGCTGGAGAACGCGCCGATGGCGGAGATCGAGACAGTGCTGGGTTTCTGCCGCTCGATCGGTCTGCCGACCAACCTGCATATGATGGGGGTCAAGGAGCTGGATATGGCGCGCCTGATGGATGTGGCCAAAGCCTCCACCGCCGAGGGCGAAACCATTCACAACATGCCGTTCAAGGTCACCGCCGAGGATGTGCTGGCGGCCATCGTCACCGCCCACCAGTTGGGGCTGTAATCGCGCCACTGCTGACCTTGCCATATAACACGGCCCCGCAACTGCGGGGCCGTTTCATTTTCAGCGGGCCGGTTCGCAACGGCCTGAATAACCGTCAGCCGTGATAGTCGGCGGGATCGATCTCAAGCAGTTTCAGTCGCCGCCACAGGGTAGTGCGACTGATGCCAAGATGTTGGGCCATCTGGCTCACCTGCCCCTTGCAGGCGTGAGCGCAGCGCAAGATGGCTTGCCGCTCCAGCTCCGCCAGCGTGAGCAGCGGTTGCCCCACCACCTCGTCCGCCACCCGCTGATAGCCGTGCCGAATGGCAGCGGGCAGCGCCTCCGGCGGGATCGGCCCCTGACCGGCGTGAAGCAGCGCATGCTCGACGGCGCTGCGCAGCTCCCCCAGATTGCCGGGCCAGGGATAGGCGAGCAGACAATCGAGGGCCGCCGGACTGAACTGGCGCACCGGCTCGCGCCCCTGCGCCGCCAGCTGCTGGCTGATCAGGCCCGGCAGATCGGCCGCGCGCTCCCGCAATCCCGGCAGCCACAGCTCGCACGCCTGCAAGGCATAGAGCAGCTGGCGGCCAAACAGCCCCTCCTGCACCAGCTGCTCCAGCGGGGCGCTGCTGGTGGCGATGATCCGCACCTTGAGCGGCAGGATACGGGCCGAATCGAAGCGCTGGATGCGGCCGGTCTTGAGCAGTTGCAGCAGCGCCGCCTGCATGGGGGCGGAGAGGCACTCCACCTGCTCCAGCACTAACGTGCCACCGTGGGCCAGCTCGAACTTGCCCGCCCGCTCCTGCCCCGCCTCGTCGGAGCCCATCAGCTCCAGCGCCATCCGCTCGCTCGGCAGCGCCTTGCAGTTGAGGGTAATGAGCGGCCCGGCGGCCCGCTCGCTGCCAAAATGGATCGCCTCCGCCAGCTGGGCCTTGCCCACCTCCTCCTCGCCGCGCAGCAGGATCGGCCCCTGACTCTGGGCCGCCTGCCGGGCGTAGCGCAGCAGCTTGCGCATGGCGCTCGACTCCCCCACCAGTGCCGACAACTCGGGCACCGTCTGGCGCAGCTGATGGATGGCCCGCAGCCGATCGACCGGGTGCAGCAGGGCGATAAAGCTGACCCCCTCCGGCCCCGGCAACGGCTTGAGGCTCACCAGCGCATTGATAAACTCCCCCTCCTGCGCGCCGAGCCGCTCCAGCGTCACCTCCACATGGCTGAGCGGCGTCTGCCCCCTGATGGCCAGCTGCAACCGCTGGGGCAACAGCAGGTGCTGCTCCAGCGGCTGACCGAGACAGAGCGCCGGATCGAGCCGCAGCCGTTGGGCCGCCAGCGCGTTGAGGTAACGCAGCCGCCCCTGCGGATCCCAGGCCAGTACGCCGTCATCCATGCCATCGAGCAGGGCGTAGAGCTCGCTCAGGTGGTGCTGGGACTCCTGCATCAGGGTCTCCATCTGCAGCAGATGGGCCAGCTCGCGCCCGGCGCTGACGGTGAGCGCCAGATCGCCGGCGCTCGCCTCCTCCACCTTGCAGATCAAGGCGATGATAGCGACCTGACGGCCATTGCTGTTGTAAACCGGACTGGCGCAACTGTGCCACGGGTGCAGGGTCTGGTTGAAGTGCTGGGGGCCACTGACGCAGAGCGGCACTCCCTCCAGCGCCGCCAGATTGATGGCATTGGTGCCGATGCGACCCTCGCTGAAGAAGGCGCCGGGGCCAAACCCCAGCGCCGCCAGCTCGCGCAGGGTGTCGGGGTGACCGGTCTGTGCCAGCAGGCAGCCGCTCTCGTCGGTGAGCAGCAGGGCGCAGGGGCGCCCCTCCATGAATTCGTAGAGATCCTCGAGCGCCATCTCGCCGGTGGTGAGCAGGTCGCGCTTGCGCTGGCGCAGGCTCTGCAAAGTCTGCCCCTTGGCGCTGTGGGGCGGATGCCAGAGGGTGGCACTGGTCTGGTGGGCGCAGCGCAGCCAGGATGCCTGCAGATAGTCAGGCCAAGAGAGCAGCGGCTGAAGGTCAGATGGCATGGTCACAGCAATATCCGGCAAAAAGATAAGCCGTCATTTAACCACGCCCTCCCCGCAGATTCAGTGACCTGCCTCAGAGGGTGGCAACCACAGCGCCAGAGATGTAGTCCGTAACACATGCATAACGGGGCCCTCGCGAGCCCCGTTGCCACATCGTTTATATCGCCTCCTTGGCAATTCAAGGGGCCATGGCTACATCAGCATCGACTTCACGCAGGTACAGTGTTGTGAGTGGATCCGTGTCACTCCAGCGGCGAAATGTCATGATCCCTTTCACCGGGTCAACACTGTCAAGCGAAGTAATACGTTGCTCCCAGCAGGTCCACCAGGCACAGGGTTCCGAACCTATTCCTTTCAGGAGTACCAGAGAAGCCATGCCACCCGCCTGTTGTAACAACAGGTCCTGTGTGCCGACACGCTGACCATTCACTGTCATTTTTTGTTTGCCAGAGGCACCAAGCCAGCCGTCGTTTGTCACCAGGTAGCCTTTGAACCCGGTGGTAAACAGAGGACCAGACAGCGCAACTTGGTCATAAACCCCCAATCCGGGCAGCTCAGCAGCAGTAATTTGTGCAAAACTCTTACCTTGTGCCAGCAGCGCGAGAACTTTACCTGGGAGATCGAGCACCTCTTGGCTACCCCACTCGGCAAAGTTATGCCCTATCCACCACCCTTTCATTGCATCCCCATCAACTTTGTGACGACGCATGACCTTGAACTCCTGACCAATATCGTCACGGTTGAAGTCATATCCATCCAGCGCAATGTGCTGCCAGGTAACATGGATCTGATGCTCGTCGGAAGAAACTTCTTTTTGTTTTGCTTTGTACTGGTGAAACAGGTAGCCATCCGGGTGCGTATCATCGATCTTGCGCAGCTGTTTCTCCTCATCCAGCAAATAGCGCTTCCCTTCGGTGGTTAACTGTTGCAGCCCATCTCCCAAGGGGACATGTTCGACTACAGTTTCGTACCAGTAAGGTAAACGAGTGCCAGTGTGGAAGTTGTAATCAGCATACTCTTCGAACGAGTCATCAAGAGGGTTGGCCCAGACAATTTTGCCAGACTCATAACGTGTCGTGCCATTTTGGCGGCTGAGCAGTGACTCTCGCTGATTGATGGTGCCATCAGCGTTCCAATCATTCTCATATGTGGTACGTACACCATCAGAGTCTTTAACGTAATGCTCCAACCGGCGGAAACCGGGTTGTCCCGGATTGTCCAGCTTGAACCAGTTACGAGTCGGGGCATCGGTTTTGTACTCAATCATCTCGATGTCGTGGCCTGTGGCATTGCCAGTTTTCGTCCACATCTGAACAAAATCGATAGTGCTGTAATCCTGTGCTGCGAACTCAGTTCGCAAGTCTCGCCCTTCATTTATCCGGGTGGGATCATTGCACTGATATTCATTCAGCTCTTTGCAGTTGGTGTCCTCGTCAAAATATTCCACCCACTTGGTGTCATTCCCCACACTCAGCGATTGCCCCTTGAAGTTTCGCTCGCCATCTTTGTTAAAGTCATGTTCCCATTTGGCATAGCGCTCGATAGTTCCGTCAGCTTTACGTGTGGTCTCCAGGCTCCATGTGGTAGCGATCAGTGGCTTACCATTGTATCTCTCATAATCGTTGGCATTTTTATCCCAGTAATATTTGGTCCCCTGGCTTACCTCGACACCGCCCTCAGTTTTACGGGTGGAAAACTCGATGGTGAATGTTGCCTTATGAGTGTTGTAGTCGATTTCACTCTTCAGGGTGGGATTGCCCTGAACAGTGATTTGTTCATCCGTCAATTTGTCGTAAATAGCTGTAGCTTCACCGGTTTTATTGTTCAGCGCCAAAAGCAGGACATCCTGTTTGTCTGCCTCTGCAGGCAATGAGGCTGGCAGGGCATCGGCGATCACTTTGGCAATAAACAGTGCCCGACCATCTCCCAATGCGACAAAGTCTGCATCCAGCATGGTCGAGGAAATACCAAGCCTCTGGGCCAGCACCTCCCGAGCCTGTACCGGGTCGTTATATTTCAGTGTTTCGAGATACAGTAACGTGGTCAGAGGCGATACGATTCTTACTGTACCACTGCTGCCTGAGCCTGCAGGAGCAATCATAGTAAAGGCGGTGTCAACCGGTCCCCGTTCCAGATCTACTGTTTCACCGAGAATGGTTTCCACATACACATTGGCGCTCAATTGGCCTGGCTCAAGAGTGAACAGAGCTCTCCCCTCGCTATCTGACTTGGCGAAAGGCTCTGCTGCATCACGCAGGCTATTTCCATTAAGATCGACCCACACCAGAGCACCCTGTAACACACCATCAATTGCTCTTATCTGAAGCGTGGTTTTAGTCTCTGGTGGCGTTGTACTGTCACTACTACTGTCTCCGCCACCACAACCGGCAAGCGCGGTAATGATGCTTGCTGCCAGCCATGATTTAGTAAAAAGTTTCATACGTCCCCCAGTCCCTGACTTTTTATATTGCTTGCTGTCATCCATGGCAGATACATCGACAGACCCCTTGTAATACTTGATAGGCCGCTTTAACGACTGTGTTGGTTATAGGCGCCTGGTGAACAAACCGCATCCCCCTATCGGGGGAGCGGTTGCGTGTGAGGGGAGAGAAAATAGCGGTGTGCTTAATGAGATATATTGAACAGCAAGTTAAGTAGATCGTTTTGATTATTAGTGTCGGTTTTATGCAACAGTGTTTTTATTTGGCTTTTTACAGTCTCTAAAGAGACCCCTCGAAGGCGAGCGACCTCTGCTCCGGTCAGACCACGCGAGAGCAGGGTAAGTACATCCTGTTCGCTCTTGGTCAAACAATAAAGTAGCTCCATACGTTGCAGGTGCCGTTCATGCTCCCATCGAGGATCAATCAACATCAATTCAAACCATCCGCTGGGCTCTGGCAGTGGAGTCCATTCGAGGATCACCTGATGAGACTCTGACAGAGACAGAACAAGACGCCCTTCAGTTCCACGGCTCAACGATTCCCGCCAAAGAGGTCGCCAGCGAGAAGGGATGACCAGTTGATGGTCAACAGGGTTCTGTGTGATGTGATATTCACCTAGCGCCTGCTGCATGGCGCGATTGGTCAATTGTAGATGCCCATATTGATCCACTACAGCGCGTGGGCGATTATCACGCTCCAGCAGTGCCGTCAGTAGTATACGTTCCTCATTGAACCTCTGACGTCGACGATAACTTCTGGCCCAGCAGCCAAGTCCGTTGGAGAGCCATTGCA
This sequence comes from Aeromonas sp. QDB23, assembly GCF_027707745.1. Taxonomy (NCBI): domain Bacteria; kingdom Pseudomonadati; phylum Pseudomonadota; class Gammaproteobacteria; order Aeromonadales; family Aeromonadaceae; genus Aeromonas; species Aeromonas sp. QDB23. The sequence goes on along the minus strand of NZ_JAPCJA010000001.1, from coordinate 212,069 downwards.
ACATCTGTTGCTCAGCCGGAGTGAAAGGGGGTTGAGTCTTATCCCGATGGAGGGTGATCGCAAACTCGTCCCGGGTACTCAGAGGAACCAGAATGCACAGGGCATAACGAGCTTGAAAACGCGGCACCATCTCTTCCTTGAACACTGGATTGTCGATGCGCTCAAAGTTCAAGAGTTGATCAACGATGGCCGCCTTGCCAACCAGCATGTGCTGCATATAGGTGTTGAGAAAAACATCATCAGCCATGCGTTCAAAATAAAAGGCCAGATCAGAGCGAGAATAGCTTTTGGTCCAGACGATGGCATCTTCAGGGGTTTGTCTGGGGGCCAATACCACGCTAGCAGCGGATGCATTGAACAGAGATCTCAACTCATCAAATATTTTGCACAGGAGGTCATAGTCTTGCTCAGCCTCGTAGAGACGCCCCTGCAATTCCAGTAACTTCGAGATATAAATTGCCATACACACCAACCTCCATTGTCAGCGTGATGATATGGGACTCTACCTATTTTGGCGGATACAGGACCCGGTGACAGAGAGGCTGTGTATTTATGTGATCTGTGGCGAAAGATATCTGGTCAGATTATTGAAAATTGCCTCTTCTCATCATGAAGGCCTCATTGGAGGCATAGCGGGCAGTGCCAACCCATCTGACAGAAACCCATCCCACCCAATTTTTCAGACGACATCGAGCCTACGTCACCTAGCACACAACTTAGCCAGAATGGCTATCCCGATTCAGTGACCTGCCTCAGAGGGTGGCAAGCCCGTCATCTTCCCGGTCCGGTTCACCGTCGGCAAATTGCTGGCCGAGCCAGTGATAGAAGGCGCGGCACTCCGGCATCCCCTCGCTCTCCTGATGCACCAGCAGATCCCACTGCGGCCCCTTGACCCGACGGGTGGAGAGCGGCAACAGCAACCCCTGCTGACGAGCGGGACGGGAGAGCAGTTCGCTCACCAGCGCCACACCGAGTCCGGCGCTGGCCGCCTCCAGCAGCAGGCCGGGATCGGAGAAGTTGAGTCCCCGGGTCTGCAGGTGCAGATCCTCTCCCCCTCTCAGCGTCCAGTGATGCCAATCCAGCTCCCGCTCGCCATGCAGGGTGGTGCGCTCCTCCGCGGGCCGTGACAACACGGTTGCGGTAGCCACCGGCAGCAAGCGATCTGCCAGCAGGTGCTGATGGCGACACTCGGCCTGCGGCGCGAGATCCCAGCGCAGGGTGAGATCAATGGTCTGCTCGGCCATGTCGGGCTCTTCGTCGCTGGTAAACAGCCAGAGATCGATATCGGGATGCTGGCGATGAAACTCCCCCAATCGCGGCAGCAGCCAGTGGCGGGCGATGGCGGTGCTGGTGTTGAGCACCAGCTGGTTCGGTTTGCGGTACTGCTCCAACCGCTGGATCCCCATCGCCAGCTGCAACAGCACGCTCTGGGTGGTCTCCAGCAGATCCTGCCCCGCATCGGTCAGCGCGACCGAGCGCCCCTGCCGGTGAAACAGCGGCTGGCCGAGTAGCTCCTCCAGCGAGCGGATCTGCTGGCTGATGGCGGACTGGGTCAGGTGCAGCTCCTGCGCCGCCTGATGAAAACTACCGAGTCTGGCCGCCGCCTCAAAGCCCCGCAGCACGTTGAGCGGGGGCCACTGCTTGAACACCATTGATTAGCTCCACTTATCACTTTTACGGAAAATCGATCGTTTGTTCGCCGCCACGGCCACGGATAGTCTATTACTCAACGCAATTCGATTAACAGCGCTTGTCACTTCCGGTCAATCAGCGACAGCAAAGAGCGCCCTCATTCAAGGAGTTTTCCATGCCATCCCGACGCAACGTATTGAAACAGCTGGCGGCCATCGGCGTGCTGGCCGGGCTCAGCAACCTGCCGGGCAAGGTGTACGCGGCCAGCGGCAATGCCGATGAGGATGCTGCCAACACCAGCGGCAAGCAATTCCATATGCCCGATGAAGCCGCTCCTCAGGCGCAGGTCTGGGTCGCCTTTGCCGCCAGTGCCGATATCTGGGGTCGCGACTACAAGGAGGTGCAGACCACCATCGGGCGGCTGGTTCAAGCCATGACCCCTTACACCAAGGTGAGCGTGCTCTGCCGCGAAGAGGAGGAGGCGCTGGCCCGCAAGCTCTGTGGCGAGCAGAACACCCGCTTTATCGTCGCCGAGCTGGACGATATCTGGCTGCGCGATACCGGCGGCGTCTTCGTTCAGAACGGCGAAGGGGAGCTGGGGCTGGTGGATTTCAACTTTAACGGCTGGGGTGACAAGCAGGAGTACGAACAGGATGCGGGCGTCGCCGAGCTGGTCAGCAAGCAGGCGGATGCTCACTATCTGCAGAGCACGCTGACTGGCGAGGGGGGCGGCATCAAGGTGGATGGCAACGGCACCGCCATCATGACCGAGAGCTGCTGGCTCAACAGCAACCGCAACCCGGGGGTGAGCAAGGCGCAACTGGAGGCGGAGCTGAAAGCCAATCTGGGGCTGCGCAAAATCATCTGGCTGCCGGGTATCAAGGGCAAGGACATCACAGATGCCCACGTCGACTTCTACGCCCGCTTTGTGCGCCCCGGGGTGGTGGTGGTCAATCTGGACAACGATCCGGAATCTCACGACTACGAGGTGACCCGCCAGCATCTGGCCATCCTCAAGCAGGCCACCGATGCGGACGGCAACAAGCTGGAGCTGCATATGTTGCCGCCCCCGCTCGATGTGCGGGATAACCGCTTTAGCCGCAGCCGCGACTTTGCCGCCGGTTATATCAACTATCTGCCGATCAATGGTGCGGTGATCGCCCCCGAGTTTGGCGACAAGGCCGCCGACCGCTACTGCCATGATCTGCTGGCCAGGCTCTACCCCGGCCGCCAAATCGTGCAGATCAATATCGATCCGGTGGCCGCCGGTGGCGGCGGCATTCACTGCATCACCCTCCACCAGCCAGCCTGACCCTCCCCTACCCACTGATAACCCGGGGCGTTGCCCCGCCACGGGTTATTTATCCATACCATTTCTGTTAACCAGGGCCCCTGACCCGCTGCCGTTCGGCATATTGGCCAGCATGCCGTATGGGATGTCACCTCACTCACACTCCTGTGTAATTCAAGAAGCTGAGGGTGAGTGGCACTTTCCATTGCCACTCCAGAAGTGTATTTTCTTTAATGGAAAATAGAGTTAGCAAACCACTTTTACTATCTGTAACGCTTAGTGAACGAGACAGTTTGCCATGGCATCGGCATTACGGTGCTTAAACCTTAACATGGCGTTAATGCCTATCTGGAGTTATGAGTGTTCCGAAAGATTCTATTTGCCATAGTTTTCTTTATCCTGATTGCTCCAGTAGCTACTTATGCATTTCAATTTGGTATCGGCTTTTGGGAAAAACCGGAAGAGTGGTCTGATTTGGGAGGGTATATTGGTGGAGTTTACACACCCATTTTAACTCTGTTAACGTTGTCTGTATTATGCGTGCAAATATACTTGCAAATGGCCCAACATCGGCAGCACTTAGTGAGTCTTCAAGAAACCCAGCTAACTGAGTATTTGGGTGAATTGAACAATGAATTGGATAAAGAAGTGGGTGAGGGTCTTACACTCCGTAGCTACTTGATCGGCACATACAACACTTTAAACAGCAGTGAGCTAAATAGCATTGACTTGGCTGTTGTCAATCAACTAAACCAAGCTCATCACAAACTCTATTCAATGTGGTCAGGAGCCATGGCATGTTTGTTATATATAAAAACATGTTCAAACATTAAAAGCCTTGAATCTACTCACTATCCGATCCAGAAAAACAAAATCATTGCTTACATGGGGCCACAAGTGTGTAGCTCCTTAGATAAGCATAATTATGCCATACAACTATTACTTAGTTCATTAACCAGAACCGAGAAAATACACAATATAGAATATGAGTTTTGGATAGATAAATCGCAGCCATGAACACGGGTAGCCCGTAGGTTCGATTAGCCGCAAGGCTTAATCGGACGTTCGCGTCAATCAATTCTCCCGCTATAACGGCCACCCTGACAGGCCGCCGCTGACTCACGGAGACAGCCGTAACATTAGGACACCCACTTTCCTGAGAAAGCCGTTGTATCGCCAGCACGGCCAGGATGGATGTCCTTTTTTATCGCTCTTTTATCGATAGTATGTTTCGAAAAATTCACGCCAACATAGCAAAGCATTTCAGAATGATTCGCAACACTTGGCATTTTCGGTGTAAGGTTGGGTTTCGTGTTTACGGTGCAATGGTTTAGGTTAGGTGGCGGCGTAGCTCACCCATTAATATGGCATTATCTCGTTTTAAAGGATTAGACATGATTAAGCTCAGACCCATGATCTCAAGTGAATATCCAGCATATTGCGATTATTTTATTGATGATTACAGCCGTGAGATAGCTGATAATTATGGCCACTCAATAGATAGAGCGATAGAGTTAGCCAATCAGGAGCTTCTTCGCAGCTTTCCTAATGGCTTGGAAAGCGATAAGCATGAATTATTGTGCATCGAATCAGATTCAGAACTAGTTGGTTATTTGTGGCATTCGATTAACGCCGATGATAAATCCACGTTTATTTATGACTTCTTCATTTTCTCAAATCGTCGCAATAACGGTTATGGGAAATTGGCAATTTCTGCGTTTGAATCAAAATTAGCATCAATTGGGATTGAGCAAATTAAATTACGAGTGGCGTACCATAATCAAAGAGCGTTAAAACTGTATCAAGATGTTGGCTTTGCCATTTCTGGCTACAATATGTCAAAGAAGATAGGCTTAAATTAGGAAACCCACCTTTCTGAACAAACTCCGTATAGCCAGCCTGTAGGTTCGATTAGCCGCCAGGCGTAATCGGACGTTCGCGCAAATCAATTCGCCCGCTATCACGGCCACCTAATTCCCCCTCTAACAGAGGCCGATGATTGACGGAAACTCCGGGGCAACTGTGCCTCGATCGTCCGATTACGCTTCGCTAATCGAACCTACATGGAGCGGTAATATGTGGGATATGCAGGTTGGCGCGGATCAACCAATCTGACGCGATCGCCATAATCACAATCACCACAAATAACAGAGCCGCCCTTATGGGCGGCTCTTGGCATCAGCGATAGTGGCTGAATCATCTTGTTACTGAATCGTTATTGGGCCTTGGGCGCTTCCACCGCAGCGGTCGCCGGTTGGTCATCTTCCTTGATCCAGGCATCCAGCAGGGTGTAACCCACCGCCAGCACCACGGGGCCGATAAACAGACCGATGATCCCCATGGTCAGCAAGCCGCCGATTACACCCACCAGGATCAGGATCAGCGGCAGGTCAGCGCCACGCTTGATCAGGAAGGGGCGCAGGAAGTTGTCCATGGTGCCCGCAAACAGTGACCAGACCAGCAGGAAGGTGCCCCAGGTGGTGTCGCCGCTCCAGTAGAGATAGCCGATACAGGCCAGCAGCACCGGGAAGGGGCCGATCTGGGCGACGATCAGCAGGAACATCACCACCACCAAAATCATGGCGTAGGGGATACCGGCAATCAGCAGGCCGACACCGGCCACCGTGGATTGCACCAGTGCGGTCACCACCACCCCCATCGCCACGGCGCGGATCGCCTGTGAAGCGAGCACGGTGGCATTGTCACCCCGTTGGCCCGCCAGCCGGTGGGCAAAGCGGCGAATGCCGGTCGCCACCACTTCACCTGAGTGATAGAGCAGGCCGCAGATACCGACCGTCAGCAGGAAGTGCACGAACAGCAGCCCCAGATTACCGGCCTGAGAGGCCAGCCAGCGGGCGGTCTGGCCGAAATAGGGCGCCAGCTTGGCAAACAGCACCTGACCACCGCTCGCCAGAATTTGCTGCCAGAACTCATACAACTTGGTACCCACCAGCGGGATCTGTTGCAGCCAGAGCAGCTCCGGCGGCGGCGACTGGCTGATATGGGTGCCCAGCTCAATCAGCATGGGGGCCTTCTCCGCCACATTGGCCAGCGTCATAAAGAGCGGGATGACAAAGATCAGCAGCAGCACCAGCGTCATAAACAGGGCCGCCAGCGAACGCTTGCCCCACAGCAGGCGCTGCATCATCAGCATCAGTGGCCAGGTGGCGATGGTGATCATGGTGGCCCACACCAGTGCTGGCAGGAAGGGCTGCAACACCAAGAAACAGGAGATAATCAGGAGGCTGATAAACAGCACCCCCAGGGTTGTCTTGGCCAAATCCACTTTTTTCACATTCATAGAGTTCCCTTGTCAGAGCCGTTGCCCTTGGGTCGTGTGTCGCATTTCAAGAAAGAGAGTATCCACCAGAGGCCTGCGCTCAACCAGAGCCCCAGCCCGAAAAAGAGCGATAACTGGCCGAGCAGGATAGTGAGCGAGCTGCTGGTCAGCAGCGGCACCGCCCAGAGTCCCGCCCCGATCACCGCGCCCCCCGCCAGCGTGACTGCGCAGGTCACTATGGGGGGATAACCACCGCGGCTCAGGGTAAGCAAGCCGCCCATCCAGAGCCCGAGCGCCGTCAGGCCGATCCCGGCCAGATGGGCAGATTGGGTCAGCCCCCCGAGCGCCAGCGCGGCGGCAATCAGCAGCAGCCAGCCAACCGCATGCCCATCGGCACGCCAGCAGGGGCGAGCAGCCAGCAGCAAGGCGCCGATCAGCAACCCGGCCGCCACATCAGAGATAAAGTGCACCCCGAGCCAGACCCGCGCCAGACCTGTGACCAGCGCCAGCAACAGGGCCAGCGAGAGCGCCCGCCAGCGGTGCGTCGGCCACAGCCAGCCAAGCAACGCCCCCCAGAACAGCAGCGCCGAGGCGGTATGGCCGCTCGGCATGCCAAAGCCTTGCGCGCTCTGGGCCGCCAGCAGCGGTTGCAGATGGAAGGGGCGCGGCCAGCCGATCCCCTCCTTGCCCGCCTGCACCAGCAAGCCAAGCCATAGCATGGCAAACAGCAGCTGACGCAGCCGTGGCCACCCCAGCAGCGGGAGCAGCAAAGGTATCAGGGCAAGCTGAAAGCCGCCTGAACCAAACAGATTGCAGACCGACAGCCACCAGACATCGGGCCCCAGCCACTGCTGCAGACGCATCATCAGCGGGATCTCGGCTTGATGCAGCGCATTGCCCTGCGCCACGAAATCGGCCTGCCAGCGCACCTCGCTCTCGGGCACCTTATCCAATCGGGATTGCAGCCAGTCGAGCTGATCCGGGAAGCGGCGCTGCTCGCGGGGCAACTTGTCCACCGCGATCAAGCGGGCGTTGAGGATCTCGCCCCCCAGATTGGGGGCCTTCAGGATCGAGACAAACGCTGTGTTTTGCTGCGCGACAATCGGTTCCAGAGTGCGGCAAGCGAAGATACGTGCCCGCAGCCAGCGGCCCAGCTCCTGCACCACCTCTCCCTGCAAGCCGGTCTCTTCATAGAGTTCGCGCAGCGCCGCCTGCTGCGGGCTCTCGCCGCCATCGATATAGCCGCCGCTCAGGCTATATCGGGAGGAGATGCGATCCTGCACCAGCAACAGTTGATCCTGATGGCGGATGGCGCAGGCTGCCGCCGTGGGGGCCGAGGATGCCGCCAGTTCGGCACTCACCGCAGGAACAACGGCAACCAGCATCAGCAACAGTAAAAAGAGGGTTCTCGACATCAATTTGCTTTCCCTATGCACAATGGCGACAAGCCTCCCAGAAATCAGATAGTTGGGCAATGGTAGCGGCCGGATCGCCGCCGTTCCCGCCGCGCTGACGGTGCACGGAAGATTGCGATGAAGCGGGGCACTCCCTACTATTGGCGGCTATCTTCAATTTCATGCAGCAAATGCTGGAGCCCTCCATGAGACAGTTCGGCTTTTTCCTCGGCATCGCCATCGGTGTCATTTTGATTCTGTTCGGCAGCATCGTCATCTTCCAGGCGCTCCCTGCCGCACTGGATGTGCTGGAGATGCCAAGCCGCATCCCGTTCGTGCGCGAGGTCTACACCTGGCTGATGACCAGCGCCAACGGCCTGACCTCCCAGCTGGAGCAGAACTTCCTGGAAGCGTTCCAGACCGTGCTCAAGCTGATCCTGCTCATCACCTTCATGTGGGTCTGCGTCAAGCTGGTCAACATGGGAGTGCTGATTATCCGCGCCGGGGTTGATCTCATTCGCACCGCCATCGCCCACAGCGAAGGCCCGCACGACCAGAAGAAGCCGGATCAGCACGATCACTTCTGACTCTGCCGTGGTCGATAGATGTGAATGCTGCCGCTCCAAACCGGGGCGGCAGCGTTATATGCGCGGTATGAAGGCCCTTCCCTACCCCATAAATGCCCGATAACGCACCGGCTTTCCCTTGTGAATCAGCAAACTGCCCATATGTTGCATCACCTTGACATGGTTTGCGCCCCGCACTGCGGCTGCCCGGTTTCTATCCCGACCCCGTGCTCTGGTATAATCGACCACCTCTTTTCCCCGTTATGGAGCCTGTTCATGCCCAATCATGCAGAAAGTCCCCTTGAGGTTCGTCTCGACAAGTGGCTGTGGGCGGCCCGTTTCTACAAGACCCGCTCCGTGGCGCGGGATCAGATAGACGGGGGCAAGGTGCACTACAATGGTCAGCGCAGCAAACCGGGCAAACAGGTGGAAGTGGGTGCTCTGATCCGCTTCTGGCAGGGGCAGGACGAGCGCGAAGTGCGGGTGCTGGCCTTGAGCGAGCAGCGCAAATCAGCCCCGCTGGCCCAGCAGCTCTATGAAGAGACCGCCGAGAGCCTGAAAAAACGGGCCGAGAATAGCGAGGCGCGCCGCTTCAACAGCCAGTTTGCCCCCAGCCCCGAACGCCGCCCCGACAAGCAGGAGCGACGCCAGTTGCTCAAGGTCAAACAGTACTGACCGACCCCGATTTGATACCGGGCTGGCAGCAACCCCAGCCCGCCCGATTTACCTCACCGAAAAGCCAGGAATACATGATGAGCAACCAAGATCTGCTGTATCGCTATCTGTTTGAAGAGTACGAAGTGCGTGGCGAGCTGGTCCAGCTGGATCACACCTACCGCCACGTGGTGGAAGCCCAGAACTACCCGGTGCAGGTGCAAAAACTGCTGGGCGAGCTGCTGGTCGCCACCAGCCTGCTGACCGCCACCCTCAAGTTTGAAGGCTCCATCACCGTACAGCTGCAGGGCGATGGCCCGGTGCGTCTGGCCGTGATCAACGGTGACAACAACCAGCAACTGCGCGGTGTGGCCCGCTATGAAGGCGAGCTGCCGAGCGATGGCAAGCTGCAGAGCCTGATCGGCAATGGCCAGCTGATCATCACCATCACCCCGGAACAGGGCGAGCGCTATCAGGGCATCATCGCGCTGGACGCCGACACCCTGGCAGGCTGCCTGGAGCACTACTTCGCCCGCTCCGAACAGCTGGCCACCAAGTTGTGGATCCGCACCGGCTACCACGAAGGTGCGCCGCGCGCCGCCGGCATCATGCTGCAGGAGCTGCCTGCCCAAAGCGAGGATCACAGCAACGATTTCGATCACCTGACCCAGCTCACCAGCACCATCAAGGATGAAGAGCTGTTCGGGCTGGAAGCGGAAGAGATCCTCTACCGTCTCTACCATCAGGACAAGGTGCGAGTGTTCGATCCGCAGGCGGTCGAGTTCCGTTGCACCTGCTCCCGCGAGCGCTGCGAAGGGGCTCTGCTGCAGATAGAAAAGGAAGAGGTGATGGAGATGGTGCAGGAGCTCGGCAAGATCGACATGCACTGTGATTATTGCGGCGCCCAGTACCAATTTAATGGGATCGATGTCGAAACCCTGTTCAGCAGGGCTCCCGGCAATGATGCAAACCAGTTACACTAATTAAAGGCGGGCAAAACCCGCCTTTAACTTTAATAACAAAAAAATACCCTATTTTATAAAGTTTGATGGCGATCGCTAAACTCTACCACCTAAGTGATAGGATGACCGTCAGATAGAACCCTACCAACCTCTGAACCCAGGAGAATACAATGACAATCGTGGCAGAACCCACCCTGGCCCAACAATTAGGACTGGACCAGTACGGCATCACAAACAGCCAAGAAATCGTTCGCAACCCCTCTTACGACCAGCTTTTCGCGGAAGAGACACGTTCTGACCTAGAAGGGTTCGAGCGCGGTGTGGTGACCGAGCTGGGCGCCGTTAACGTCAACACCGGTATCTTCACCGGTCGCTCCCCTAAAGATAAATATATCGTCAAAGATGCCACTACCCAGAACACTGTATGGTGGTCTGACCAGGGTAAAAACGATAACAAAGCCATTAGCTCGGAAGTGTGGTCACATCTGAAAGCGCTGGTCACCAAACAGCTCTCCGGCAAACGCCTGTTTGTGGTCGACGGCTTCTGCGGTGCCAACCCGGATACCCGTCTGGCCGTGCGCGTCATCACCGAGGTGGCCTGGCAGGCTCACTTCGTGAAGAACATGTTCATCCGCCCGAGCGATGAAGAGCTGAAAACCTTCAAGCCTGACTTCGTGGTGATGAACGGTGCCAAGTGCACCAACCCGAACTGGAAGGAGCAGGGTCTCAACTCCGAGAACTTTGTTGCCTTCAACCTGACCGAGAAGATCCAGCTCATCGGCGGCACCTGGTACGGTGGCGAGATGAAGAAAGGGATGTTCTCGATGATGAACTACTTCCTGCCCCTGCGCGGCATTGCCTCCATGCACTGTTCCGCCAACGTGGGTCAGGACGACGACGTCGCCATCTTCTTCGGCCTCTCCGGCACCGGCAAAACCACCCTCTCCACCGATCCCAAGCGTCAGCTGATCGGCGATGACGAGCACGGCTGGGACGACGACGGCGTATTCAACTTCGAAGGTGGCTGCTACGCCAAGACCATCAAGCTCTCCGAAGAGGCAGAGCCGGACATCTACCACGCCATCCGTCGCGATGCGCTGCTGGAGAACGTGACCGTTGCTGCCGATGGCACCATCGACTTCGATGATGGCTCCAAGACCGAGAACACCCGCGTCTCCTACCCCATTTATCACATCGAAAACATCGTCAAGCCGGTCTCCAAGGCAGGTCACGCCACCAAGGTGATCTTCCTGACTGCCGACGCTTTCGGCGTACTGCCCCCGGTCTCCAAACTGACCAAGGAGCAGACCAAGTACCACTTCCTCTCTGGCTTCACCGCCAAACTGGCCGGTACCGAGCGCGGCATCACAGAGCCGACTCCGACCTTCTCCTCCTGCTTCGGCGCAGCCTTCCTCTCCCTGCACCCGACCAAGTACGGTCAGGAGCTGGTAAAACGGATGGAAGCGGCAGGTGCAGAAGCCTATCTGGTCAACACTGGCTGGAACGGCACCGGCAAGCGCATCTCCATCAAGGATACCCGCGCCATCATCGACGCCATCCTGGATGGCTCCATCGAGAAGGCCGAGACCAAGGTGCTGCCGATCTTCAATCTGGAGATCCCGACCGCGCTGCACGATGTGAACCCGGCGATCCTCGACCCGCGCGACACTTACGCCGACAAGGCCGAGTGGGATGCCAAGGCCGTCGATCTGGCAGGCCGTTTCATCAAGAACTTCGAGCGCTTCACCGATAACGATGAAGGCAAACGTCTGGTTGCGGCAGGCCCGCAGCTGTAACAGGCCCGCTTCGTATCAGTGACATCATGCCGGTCAGCCACGCTGACCGGCATTTTTGTTTTTGTGGAGCCCCGAACGCCGCCATCGCCCCCGTTAAAGGGGCCAAAACCTTGCCTTTGCCCATTGTGACAGGTTAGATTCAGCCAAACTTTATACAATATACAATTCTGTAACGCCCAATCGTGACCGGACCATGACCCCACCCTACAAGACCCGAACCCAGATGGTGATGGAAAACCTCCGTGGCCGGATCCTCCGTGGGGAGTTCCCCGCTGGCGCCCCCTTGCGTCAGGATGCCATAGCCAAAGAGCTGGCCGTGAGCCGCATCCCGGTGCGCGAAGCATTGATGCAGCTGGAGGCACAGGGGCTGGTCAAGTTCGAAGCCCATCGCGGCGCCGTGGTCACCATGCTGGACGCCTCGGCCATTGAAGAGCTCTTTTATTTGCGAGCGCTGCTGGAAGCCGATACCCTGTTTCACGCCGTCGACAAGATGACGGAAGCCACCTTCGCACAAGCGGAGGCGATCCTCGCCCAGTTTGATCACGCCCTGGAGTCAGGCACCCAGATCGAACATTGGGCCGAGTTGAACCACAGCTTTCACGCCACCCTCTATCAGGCAGCCGGTCGCCCCCAGGCACTTGAACTGATCGCCCAGATCAATCTGAGCTGTGACCGCTATGTCCGCTTCGAGCTGCTGTTTGCCAGCGACGGGGTGGACAAGGCGGAGCGTGAACACGCCCAATTGCTGAAACTGTGCCGCGCCCGGCGCAAGCACGAGGCGGTGGTGCTGCTCAGGCAGCATATCGAAGCAGCGGGCCAGTCGATCAAGCGGATCCTGGCCAGCAGCCATAAAAACTGAACACTCATATAGCAACCATCTGGCACTAACGACATGAATAATTTCGAGATAATTGAAACCCGCGTCGCCCAAGTCAGGGCCGAGCTGGCCATGCAGGAGTTGGACGCCTTTATCGTCCCCCACGATGATGAGCACCTCGGCGAGTACATCCCCGCCTATGCCGAGCGGCTTGACTGGATCACCGGTTTCAACGGCTCTGCCGGGGTCGCCATCATCATGGCCCAGCGGGCAGCCCTCTTTGTCGATGGTCGCTATACGGTGCAGGCGCGGATGCAAACTCCCGCCGAACTGTTCGAATTCCTCCACCTTATTGAAAATCCTCATGTGCAGTGGCTGGCCGAACAGCTGCCATCAGGCTCCCGGGTTGGCTTTGATGCCCGCCTGCACAGCCTGACCTGGTACAAGAACGCCAAGGCCGTGCTGGCCGACCGCGGTATCGAGCTGATCCGCGTCGAGCAGAACCCCATCGATCTGAACTGGAGCGATCGCCCGGAGCCGACCAAGAGCCCGGTCATCCTCTACAGCGAGGAGTTGGCGGGCCAGTCCAGCCAATCCAAACGTGAACAGCTGGCGGCCGACCTGCGCAAGCGCGGGCTGGATGCGGTGCTGCTGACCCAGGCCGAGCCCATCAACTGGCTGCTCAACCTGCGCGGCCGCGACATCGACCGGCTGCCGGTGGTGTTGGGCTTTGCGGTGCTCTACGCCAACACCAGCATGGATTTCTTCGTCGACACCGACAAAATTGACTGCTTCGCCTTTACCCAGCACGTGGGGCAGGATGTCTCCGTCTACCCCATCGACAAGCTGGGCGACGTGCTGCAACGCATCGGTGAAGATCAGCAGAAGGTGCTGGCAGATCCGGACAGCGCCAACGCCTGGACCCAGCTCGTCATGGAAGAGGCGGGCGCCATTCTGGTGGCAGGACAAGACCCCACCATGTTGCCGAAAGCGTGCAAGAACGAGATCGAGCTGACCGGTATGCGTGCCGCTCACCTGCGCGATGGCGTGGCCATGACCCGCTTCCTCGCCTGGCTGGATCGGCTGGTCGCCTCCGGCGAGTTCGAGGGGGTGGATGAAGGCACCCTGGCCGATCAGGTGGAAGCGTTCCGCCGCGAGCAGGAGCACTACGTCGAGCCGAGCTTCGATACCATCTCCGCACTCGGCCCCAACGCCGCCATGTGCCACTACCACCACACCAACGGCACCCCCCGTGCGTTCGGTCAGGACAGCCTCTATCTGCTGGACTCCGGCGCCCAGTATATGGATGGCACCACCGACATCACCCGCACCATCAAGGTGGGTGAGGTGAGCGACGAGCAGAAAGCGATGTTTACCCGGGTACTGCAGGGCCATATCGCGCTGGATCAGGCCCGCTTCCCCCGCGGCACCGCCGGTATCCAGCTCGACGTGCTGGCCCGCATGCCGCTGTGGCAAGCCGGTTACAACTACGACCACGGCACCGGCCACGGCGTCGGCCACTTCCTGAGTGTCCACGAAGGACCCCAGCGCATCGCGCCGAAAGGGAGCATGGTTGCCCTGCAACCTGGCATGGTGCTCTCCAACGAGCCGGGCTACTACCGTGAAGATGGCTTCGGCATCCGCTGCGAGAACCTGGTAGTCGTGACAGAGCTGGAACAGGTTGGCGAGCTGCCGATGCTGGGCTTCGAGCGTCTGACCTACGTGCCGTTCGATACCCGCCTGATCGACCGCAGCCTGCTGAGCCCGGCCGAATTCCGCTGGATCAACGAATACCATGTCGAGGTGTTCCGCCGCCTGAGCCCGCTGCTCGAAGGCGAGGATCTCGCCTGGCTGGAGCAGGCAACCAGCCTCATCTGATGACACAGGGCCTGCGGGCCCTGTTTTTTATCCCCCCTTTTGACCTGTATCAACACCCAAAGCGAGCAGGTCAGGAGAATGGCGGCCATGAAAAGTCATCATGCCAGCCCAGCCCGGGGCTCACACGCCGCAGCCAGCAAAAAGGCGAGTGACCATCCCAGACTCATGCGCGAGCAGCAGACGGTCAGCGCCATGATCCGCCTCTACTGCCAGCACCATCATCAGGATCCCCATTGCCGCCACTGTCGCCAGTTGCGGGATTTCGCCCATCAGCGCCTGCGTCGCTGCCGTTATGGCCACGGCCACAAACCCACCTGTGCCAACTGCAATATCCACTGCTACGCACCGGCGATGCGCAAACAGATCCAGCAGGTGATGAAGTGGAGCGGCCCGCGCATGTTGCTGCGCCACCCCTGGCTCACCCTCCGCCACCTGCTCGACGGCTTTCGCAAGGCCCCCAAACTGCCCCAGAGCCGCCCCCTGCCGCCATAACCGCCAATCCCTTGCATCCGGCAGGGGATGACCACTACCCTATGACTCCTTTTTTGCCGTTGACCCCAAGGTCAGCGGCGTTGCCGATTCGTTTGCTGCCAATGGAGTCCTGATGCACCACAACCCGCCCCTGCTACGCACCGCTACCCACCATGACATGCACGCCATCTGGCAGATCGATGCCAAGGTGTTTGGCGAAGATGTCTATCCCGCCTTCTTCTTCCGTCAGGCGATGGATTTGTGGCCCGAGTTGTTGCTGGTGGCCGAATACGAGGGGCAGCTGGTGGGGTATGTACTGGGGGGATTCGGTCAGGAGCGGTCGCAAGGCTGGGTGCTCTCGCTGGCGGTGCTGCCCGAGGCGCGCGGTTTCGGCCTCGCGGAGCGGATGATGCGCCAGATGGAGGCCAACCAGCAGGCGCTGCAGATCAGCGAACTGCGGCTCACGGTCGATCCGGCCAATCCGGCCCAGCGCCTCTACTACCGGCTCGGTTACATATTGCAGGCGGAAGTAGCCGACTATTTCGGCCCCGGAGAAGACCGTCTGCTGCTGGTTAAAACCCTCCCCGGTACAGCTGCGATTCAAGGACAAAACCGGTTACAGAACGCATAATTGGTTACATTTTGCCGATTTCATGTGTGACGGGGTTGGAGTAAAGTTCACTCATCAACCGGATTGTTCAAATTACGTGCAGCCCAGGAGGCCCACCATGTTGAAGCGTATGACCCTTATTGCCCTGCTGGCAGCGACCACCATCACCGGATGCGCCAACAGTGACGTTTACTCTGGCGATGTTTACACCAAAGACCGCGCCAAACAGGTGCAGACCGTCAGCTACGGCACCATCATCTCCACCCGCCCGGTGAAGATCCAGGCCGATGAGAACTCCCTGATGGGCACCATTGGCGGCGCCGTAGTCGGCGGCCTGCTGGGCAGCACTGTGGGTGGCGGCACCGGACGCGACATCGCAGCCGCAGGCGGCGCCATCGCCGGTGCAGCGGCAGGCAACGCCATCGGCAACAAGATGAATCAGGTCGACGGCGTCGAGCTGGAGATCAAGAAAGAGAATGGCGAAGCCATCGTGGTGGTGCAGAAAGCCAGCCCCACCTTCACCCCGGGCGCTCGCGTGCGCATGACCCAGGGCAATGGCAGCATCAACGTGGCCGTCGTGAACTAAGAGTGTGAACTCAGGCTTTGCAGCTCTCGAGTCATAAAAAAACCGCCGATCCCGGCGGTTTTTTGTTGTCTGAAGTTAGGGATTACATGCTGTAAGCCTTCTCGCCGTGGGAGGTGACATCCAGCCCTTCCCGCTCGGCATCGCCGTTCACCCGCAGACCCACCAGCATATCGACCGCCTTGAAGGCAATCGCCGCCACGGCACCGGACCAGAGGATGGTGACACCGACCCCGATGGCCTGGATCTTCACCTGAGTCAGGATGGAGTACCCCTCGGCAACCTGATTGGTGACATAGTCCCACACCCCGGTGCCGCCCAGATCCGGGCTGGCAAAGACGCCGGTCAGCAGGGCACCAAGAATGCCGCACACCCCGTGCACGCCAAACACGTCCAGACTGTCATCAGCACCCAGCAGGCGCTTGAGACCGTGGACACCCCACAGACCCGCCACGCCACTGATCAGGCCCATAATCAGACCACCGCCCACTCCGACGAAACCGGCTGCCGGGGTGATCACCACCAAACCGGACACCGCGCCAGAGGCCGCGCCCAGCAGGGAGGGACGCCCTTTCATCACCCACTCGGCCAGCGTCCATGACAGCGCTGCCGCAGCTGGCGCCACCCAGGTGTTGATAAAGGCGAGTGCGGCGATACCGTTGGCTTCCAGTGCGGAGCCGGCGTTGAAACCGAACCAGCCAAACCAGAGCAGGGAGGCGCCGATCATGGTCATGGTCAGGCTGTGCGGGGTCATGGGATCACGACCGTAGCCCAGACGCTTGCCCACCAGATAGGCCCCCACCAGACCCGCCACGGCGGCGTTGATGTGCACTACGGTGCCGCCGGCGAAGTCCAGCGCACCATGCTGGAACAGATAACCGGCAGTGGCGGTCGCGGTTGCGGCAGCCTCGGCGCTGGTATAGGCATCCGGACCCGCCCAGTACCACACCATGTGAGCCAGCGGGATGTAGGCGAAGGTGAACCAGATCACCGAGAAGAGCAGCACGGCGGCGAACTTGATGCGCTCGGCAAACGCCCCCACGATAAGGCCGCAGGTGATGGCGGCAAAGGCCCCCTGGAACACCACATAGATCAGCTCGCTGATCCCGACACCCTTGCTGAAGGTGGCGGCGATGGAGTCAGGCGTCACCCCCTTGAGCAGCACCTTGCTGAAGGAGCCGTAGAAATTGCCCCCCTCGGTAAAGGCCAGCGAATAGCCGTAGATCACCCAGAGCACGCAGATGAGGCAGAACAGGGTAAAGACCTGCATCAGCACACTCAGCATGTTTTTGGCCCGCACCAGACCACCGTAGAAGAGGGCCAGACCGGGGATCGACATCAGGATCACCAGCGCCGCCGAGAGCAGCATCCAGGTGTTGTCACCCTTGTTGATTGTCACGGCGGCAACCGGTGCCACCGCAGCCTGAACCTGAGCGACCTCTTCGGCCCAACTTGGGGTAACCAGCAAGGCAGGCAACATCGTCAGACCTGCCATCATCCATTTTTTGACCATAGAGCACTCTCCTTCCCTGTCGTACCGGTACGAGGCCGGCTCCGTTTCCCTGATTGAATCTGTGGCGAGCCGCAAGGTGTTGCAGCAACCCGCCAGAATCACACCCGTGCCCGGCACGGGGATATCTCTTGCTACCGCCTCATCACTGCGTCTGCCGCCGATGACCGCAAGAGACCGTCTGACAGATAAAAAGCATAAAGCGGGCCATAAATTTAAATCCTTTAAAATCATAAAATTAACTATCGACGAAACCCTGTTTGCACCAACATGGCGCACTGGCTGCGCCAACCCGCCCTGGGCCGCCCTGTCACAGGGCAGGCGATAACGTGCGCACCAGAAGTGCGCAAACCCGGAGCCAGCCCACAAGCTGACATCATCGATATCGCCTGCTGCGGGCCCGCTCGTTTACACTGACAGACCAGCCGCTTCCTGTTATCCGAGCACGGCATACCATTACGCAGCCCCTTGTTTGCAAGGTGATGGCAGGCCCAATCCGAGGAACACCATGCAGTTCGATCGTCTCGACATCAGACTCTCCCACTACCGCCATCTCGACCGGGAGCATCGTGCCCACATCACGCTGCTGGGGGGATTGATGCTGGTCATCATGGTCCTTCATCTGTTGCTGCTGCCCCATTTCCCGTTCGCTCGCCTTCATGTCATCAGCTTTGGCTTCGAGGGGATCAACTGGCTGACCATGCTGTTCCTGTTCTGGGTGGTGCAGTGCGCCCCTCTGCCCACCAGAACCTATCGCCTGCTCTGCTACGGCCTGATGTTGTGGATCATGGGGGCCACCGCCGACATCATGGACGAGTTGGTTGCCCAACCACTCTGGATCGCTATCTATGCCGAGGATCTGCTGCGCTCCAGCGGCATCCTGCTCAGCAGCATCGGCATCCTGAGCACCATGCACCACCTCTTTCACGTCAACGCTCAGCTCAGACAACAGGCGCTGTTTGACGATCTGACCCGGCTGCCAAACCGGCGCTACTTTCATCAGCAGCTGTTTCTGGAGCAGGGCGAGTGCCAGGGGCTCATTCTGCTGGATCTCGATCACTTCAAGGTGATCAATGACAACTACGGTCACGATATCGGGGATCGGGTGTTGCTGCAGTTTGGCGAGCTGTTGCAGCAGCACTGCCCGCCCGGGGCGCTGGCGGCCCGCATTGGCGGAGAGGAGTTTGCCCTGCTGCTGCCCGAAGCAAACGAAGCCCGATTACAGCAACTGGCCAACACCCTGCTGACGGCGACCCGCGCCATCGCCCCCGACCCGGCCCATCCCCTGACAGTCAGCCTGGGAGTAGGGGTCCGCGAGCCCAAGGAGTCGGCAGTCTCGCTGTTCAAGCGGGCGGATCAGGCGCTCTATGGCGCCAAGGAGGCGGGCAGAAATTGCGCCGTATGGGCAACCCCGGTCAATCACGGGACGTGAGCATCTGCCGGAGCAATGATGAGCACTGCAGCAAACATCCAGACAAAATGGGCCAGACGGCCCCTTTTTCCTGCATGAAATTGTGGCGGCTTAAAAGCGGAAGGTCAGACCGATATTGGCCTGCCACTGGGTCACCAGCTCGCCCCGTACCTTGAACACGCACTGCTCCGGGTTGCAGAGAAACTGGCTGCTGTCGTTGACCAGTGAGCCATAACCGCGCACCTCGGCACGCAGCGCCAGATGCTCGGCGAGGCGCGGTTGCACCCCGAGCGCCAGCGACATGGAGGGGGTCACCTCGCTGTCGTAGGCGGCGAAACGGGTCACCCCGATCCCGGCACCGATATAAGGTGCCATCAGGTTGTCAGAGAGGGTCAGCGCACCGGCAAAGTGCAGGGTATCGACCGTCAGGCGATCCGGCTGGTCGGGGGAGAGGGTGGTGGACTGGTGGCTATAGAGCAGCTCGATCATGCCGGGATCATCCACCTCCTTGCTGATAAAGAGGCCCCAACTGCCGGAGCTCTGCCCCTGCAGTGAATCGAGCGAGGCAGAAAGCGGCACCGGCTGCACCTCGTCGCTCTTCTCGAAGTCGATGGACGAGCTGTAGCCGAAAAACGGCGTCACCTGCCAACCGGATGTGGCCGCGCCCTCGGCACTCCAGACCTGCCCGAATGGCAGCAGCAGCCCCATTATCACGATCCTTGCTCTCTTCATCATCGATCCCTGAACTCAATGTGATTGTTCAAAGAGCATACCAGAGTCATCCTGCTCCAATCCTGGATGGCGGCTGTACCGGTTCGATTTCATGGCGGTGATCACACTCACCGGTTGCGCTGCAGGCCAGCACCACTGCCGCCGCTATGCGGCACCTACCACCATTCATCGACGGTTAACCTCTGCCACGTATGCTGGCGCCAAATCGGGTCATCGGGGCCCGTTATTACCACTCAGAAGGACATCAGGGAATGGTTGCCGCGCAACTCAACGACCCCAAAACCACCCTCGCGGATACCCTGCGGGCCACCGCGCATGCCATCGAAGAGAGCCATATCAGCCTGCGCCAGATGCTCGCACTGGTGGGTGAACAGGGCATGCTGCTGTTTTGCGTGCTGCTCACCGTCCCCTTCCTGCTGCCGGTCTCCATCCCCGGCGTCAGCACCCCGTTTGGCCTGCTGATCCTCTTTATCGGCATCGGCATCACCCTCAACCGGGTGCCCTGGCTGCCCGCCATGCTGATGGAGCGCCGCTTCGCCGCCGACCAGCTCAAGCCGACCTTGCACAAGGGGGCGGATCTGCTGGCACGGGTCGATCGCGTGATCCGCCCGCGTCTGCTGTTGCTGACCGGCAGCAACACGGTCAACCGCTGCAACGGCCTGCTGATCATGCTGGCCGCCCTGCTGCTGATGTTGCCCCTGGGCGCCATCCCGTTTACCAATGCCATGCCTGCCTGGGCCATCCTGCTGCTTGCCACCGGCATGTTGCAGCGGGACGGCCTGTTCGTCGCCAGCGGCTACCTGCTGGTGAGCGCGACTCTGGTCTGGTTCAGCGTGCTGGCCATCGGCTTGCTGATGGCGGGCCAGAGCGCCACCGGCCTGCTCGGCTAACCCCGATGCACAGAAAAAGGGCGACCAGATGGTCGCCCTTTTTGATTTGTGCGGGATACCGCCCGGTCAAAGCAGATCGTAGATAAGGGCCGAGATGGCAAGCAGCCCCATCACCAACACAAAAAGGGTACTCGGCCCGCGATAACGCTTGAGTGCGGGCAAGCGATAGATGGAGCAGGCCGGCAGCAGAAACAGGATCACCGCGATCAGCGGGCCACTGACGCGCTCGATGATGTCGAGCACATTGGGGTTCAGATAGGTGATGACGGCAGTCACCATAAACAGGATCACCGACGACACCCGGGCGATGGTCGACTCCCTGAGGGAGAGCCCCAGCCCCTGACAGGCACCGCTCACCATGCTCACCGTCCCCTCACTCACCCCCATGGAAGTGCCGAGGAAGGATTTGGACATGGCCAGAATGGCGATGAGCGGCCCCACATAGGCGATCAGCGGGTTGGAGAACTTGTTCGCCAGCGCCGACAGCACCGAGATATTGTCGGTACGGGCCAGCGCCATCTCGGCCTGACTCAGGCTCATCACGCAGCTCACCACGAAAAAGAGCACGCTGCCGCAAATCAGCATGCTGCTGCACTTGATGATCCGCTTGGCGCGCCGATCGGCACTCTCCTGACAACGCTTCTTCTGCGCCGCACTGAAGGAGGAAATAATGGGCGCATGGCTAAAGGAGAACACCATCACCGGCACGATCAGCCAGAGGGATTTCCAGAATGCCGGATCACGCCAGTCCACCGCCTGACTTTCGGAAAAATAGGAGAGGCTCCACTGGGGCAACAGATAGATGGAGAGGCCAATCAGAAAGGCGACCATCGGCAGTGCCAGCACGCTGATGGCCGACACCACGATCTGTTTGCCAGCCAGCAGGATTAGATGCAGACCCAGCATCACCCCCAGCACCAGCAGGCCACGCGGCAGCTCGGCGTTGCCCAGTTGGTGGACCACGAAGCTCTGGATCGCATTGGTGATGGAGATGCTGTAGACCAGAATGATGGGGTAGAAGGCCATCAGATAGACCAGCATCAGCAGCTTGCCCGCCTTGGCACCGAAGTGCTCCTCCACCACATGGGTGATGTCCCCTTCCCGATGGGAGCTGGAGAGCACAAAGCGGCTCAATGCCCGGTGGGAATAATATGAGAGCGGAAAAGCCAGCAATAATATAAACAGCAAAATAACCGGGGAATTACTGCCAACAGTAATAGGGAGAAATAACGTACCGGCACCAACAGCCGTGGCATATAAGCCCATGGTCCATACCGAATCGCTTTTCTCCCATTTCAATTTTGAAACAGGGTTACTCTTTTCAGCAATAGAAACACTCATTGCAATATATACCTTATTAGTCTGTCATCATTATTTTTATTGGCCCGAATAACAGGCTGGAGATATGTCATTGCATATCGCCCTGTACATGAAAAAACAACGCCGCCAGCGGCCAACAGGGCCACAGGAGGAAGACGGAGCTGCCACGCTACCATCGTTGAAATCGCTATCCGGGTCAAGGTTAATAATTCATGACTGTTTGAATCGGATTGTTTCAAAAGAGAGCGAGATGTATCACATCCGTCACCCAAAACCCGATTCAAGTCTGTTTGATAACATACCGATAAAACCTCATCCTGTTGCCCAACAACACAAATAAGACCAGCGATCAGGCCGATAATATTAACACCTTAGCCAGTGGAATATGAGTGAAATAATACGGCGAACTTTTCCACTAATTGACAGTGATGTCAGCCAAATTATTGATGGCAAAAGGACAGGTCATTTCTGGCCAATAACAAGGCCGGGAGGCTCAGCGTGCCGGGCAGTGCGCCACCCGGTTGCGCCCTGCCCGCTTGGCCCGGTAGAGCCACTCATCGGCCCGAGCCAGCGCCTGATTGATCTCCTCCTCCGGCAGCACCAGGGTAGTGCCCAGACTGACTGTCATGGCGACCGGATCGGCAGGCAGTGCTTCGACGGCGGCGCGGATCTGCTCCGCCATCTGTTGCAAACCGGCGTCATCGATCCGTGGCAGCAGGATCAGAAACTCCTCACCACCGCTGCGCACAAAGAGATCGTCTGCCCGCAACAGGGCATCGATGCAGCCACTGAAGCGCTGCAACGCCCGATCTCCCTGCTGATGACCGTAACGATCGTTGATCTGCTTGAAGTGATCGATGTCGAGCATGATAAGGCCGCAGGGCTCATCCCCTGCCCGCAACTGCTGACAGTGCTCGAAGAAGAAACGGCGGTTGTAGAGGCCGGTCAGCTGGTCGGTTTCACTCTGACGCAGCAGTCTCTGCTGCAACTCGAACTGACGGGTGATATTGCGGGTCACCCAAGCCACCGCCCGCTTGCCGTCATAGAGGGAGGGCAACGGCGCAATCTTGCCCTCGAAACGCTGCACCCCTTGCGGCCCGACGGCGGCATTGATCCCCCCCACCTCGGCTGCGGAGAGCTCATACTCCACCACCCGCACCTGACCGCTTGCCAGCGACTCGGCCACCTGCGCCTTGACCCACATGGCCATCTCGGGCGGCAACACATCGGCCAGCTGTTTGCCCGCCAGCGGATTGCCATCGTGATAGGATTGCTGCTCCATGCCGCCGATATATTCCACGTAATAGCCATCTTCACTGAGGATAAAGATAGGGTCTGGCAGTTGGGCCATCACTTCATAAAGCTGGGTTACCGAAAGCGCCACGGAGACTCCTGTACTTCAGCATCAAACAGGGGGGAGATATTCTGCCTCAAGAGGACTCAACTGCCCTCATCGCCCCAGATGGTTAATTTACCGCCACAGCCAACAATCCTTTACATCTAGCCGCCCGTCAACATCTCGGCCAACACCGATTGCCAGCTCGCGCCGCCTCCCGACCCGGCGCTCGCTCACAGTGGCGAAAGTGCCCTCATCCGGTCGCGGATATCCCATTGTTTCAACTCACAAGTTCATTTACGCTGGCCGTCCTGAGTCCAGTTTTTAGCTCATCAGCCATCAGGGAGCCAGCCACCCGCAACCGCAGGGGCTGTACCACGGAAAAGGAATCGCCAGATGAAAAACGCCATCGTCACCGCCCGCTTCGACGCCATCAGCACCGAAGGGGAACAGCTCGTCCTCAAGATCGCCATCAAGGCCCCCGAGCCGGATCCCAAGTCCGCCAGCGGTGACTGGCGCTGCAAGGTGAAGCTGGCGGGGCTGAGCGACAAGACTTTCATCTACGGTGTCGACAGCCTGCAGGCCCTGAGCCTCGCCATCAAATTTGTCGAAACCGAGCTGCGCGCCTTCTCCGATGCGGGCTGGCAATTCTATCTGCCCAATTGCCCAGATCACCCCATCGACATGAGCGCCTGCTACTTCCCGGCGCTCTAGCCCGGCCCATCCAAGGAGACCAGATGCACGGACCCGATCCCGCCAATCCCCACCCCATGAACGGCTTCCCCCAAGTGTGCTTTATCAAGAACACCATCAAGGGGCCCAATATCGAGGTGGGTGACTACACCTATTACGACGACCCGGAGGATTCGGCGGGCTTCGAGCGCAACGTCCTCTACCACTTCCCCTTCGTCGGCGACAAGCTGATCATCGGCAAGTTCTGCGCCATCGCCCGCGGGGTGAAGTTCATCATGAACGGCGCCAACCACCAGACCTCCGGCTTCTCCACCTACCCCTTCTTTATCTTCGGCAACGGCTGGGAGCATGCCGCACCCGCCCCGGGCAGCCTCCCCTACAAGGGCGATACCATCATCGGCAACGATGTCTGGATTGGCTATGACGCCCTGATCATGCCGGGGGTAAAGGTCGGCAACGGCGCCATCATCGCCGCCCGCTCCGTGATCACCGGTGACGTACCCGACTACGCCGTGGTCGGCGGCAACCCCGCCAAAGTGATCCGCTACCGCTTCGACGACGACACCATAGCCCGTCTCAACGCCGTCGCCTGGTGGGACTGGCCGGTGGAACAGATCAGCCGCAACCTACCGCTCATCAGCGGTGGCGAGATAGCCGCGCTGGAAGCGGCAACCCATTAGAGACAACCACCACGACAACAACATGACCCCGCAAGATAGTAGAAACAACAAAGGGCGCCTTGTCGGCGCCCTTTGGCTTGATCGATCTTGCTGAAGCCTGCTGGCTTGGGCTGGCTATCAACCGGTGTTGCGCATCCCTGCGGCAATACCGGCGATGGTGACCATCAGCGCCTTGTCCAGCTCGGGGTGCAGGGTCTCCGGGTGGTTGCGGGAGCGGTTGAGCAGCTCGGCCTGCAACACGTTGAGCGGGTCGGTGTAGGGGTTGCGCAGCTTGATGGACTCCTTGATCCACGGCTGATCCTCCAGCAGATCACCGCGCGGGCTCAGTTTCAGCACTACTTCGATGGATTCGGCGAGCTCCTGACGCAGCTGTTTGCCAAGGCCCCACAGCTCCTGCGGCACCAGACGGGTGTCGTAGTACTCGGCGAGCCAGACGTCCGCCTTGAGGAACACCATCTCCAGCATTTCGAGGCGAGTGCGGAAGAAGGGCCACTGGGCGCTCATCTCTTCCAGCACCGCCAGCTTGCCGCCGTCGATGGCCTGTTGCAGCGCCTTGTGGGCACCGAGCCAGGCCGGCAGCATCAGGCGGTTCTGGGTCCAGGCGAAGATCCACGGAATGGCGCGCAGGCTCTCGACGCCGCCGTTGGGCTTGCGCTTGGAGGGACGGGAGCCGAGCGGCAGCTTGCCGAGCTCCATCTCCGGGGTGGCGGCACGGAAGTAAGGGACGAAGTCCGGATGACCGCGCACAATACTGCGGTAATGCTCGCAGGAGTCATCGGCCAACTGTTCCATCACCTCACGCCAGCACTCTTTCGGCTTGGGCGGCGGCAGCAGGTTCCCTTCCAGCACGGCACTGGTGTAGAGCTCCAGACTCTTGATCGCCACTTTCGGCAGACCGAACTTGAAGCGGATCATCTCCCCCTGTTCGGTGGTACGCAGACCGCCGCGCAGGGATCCCGGCGGCTGGGAGAGGATGGCCTGATGGGCAGGCGCACCACCACGACCGACGGTACCGCCACGGCCATGGAACAGGGTGAGGCGGATATTGTTGGCTTCGGCCAGCCCCACCAGGGATTCCATGGCGGCGTACTGGGCCCAGCCAGCGGCCATCATGCCCGCATCCTTGGCAGAGTCGGAGTAACCGATCATCACGTACTGGCGGCCCTGAATGTAACCGCGATACCAGTCCACCGAGAGCAGACGCTCCATCACGGCGGTGCCTGCCATCAGGTCGTCCTGGGTTTCAAACAGCGGGGCAACCGGCATGCGGAACGTGCAGCCCGCCTCCTTGAGCAGCAGTTGCACCGACAGCACATCGGACGGCGCACCGGCCATGGAGATGATGTAGATGCCGAACGCATCGGGGTCGTGCCGGGCGATGACCTGACAGGTATCCAGCGTCTCGCGCACCTCGGCGCTCGGCTCCCAGTCGTGGGGAATGAGCGGGCGGCGGGAGCTTAACTCAGTGAGCAGGAAGGCCTGCTTGTCATCTTCGCTCCACTCGGCGTAGTCACCCAGACCCAGATAGCGGGTCAGCTCGGAGAAGACCAGCCCGTGGCGCTCGCCATCCTGACGGATATCGAGCTTGACCAGATGGATGCCGAAACAGGCAACCTTGCGCAGCACGTCCAGCAGCATGCCATCGGCGATGTTGCCCATGCCGCAGGCGTGCAATGAGTGGTAGCAGAGCTCCAGCGGCTCGCGCAGCTGGGCGGTGGTGGTGATCAGGTCGCGGCTCTCGCTCACCTGCCCCTGCACCTTGGCGGTGAGGTGCTCCTTGGTTTCACGCAGCGCTTCGCGCAGCTCGCGCACCAGCGCACGGTAGGGCTCGGGGTGATCGCCAACGCGGGCGCGCACGGCGTCGGTGCAGTCTGACATGGAGAGCTCGGAGGTGAGCTCCTTGATGTCTTTGTAGAACAGGCTCACCGCCATCCAGCGGCCCAGCTCCAGCACTTCGGCAGTCACCTTGGCGGTGACGAAGGGGTTGCCGTCGCGGTCACCGCCCATCCAGGAGGTGAACTTGACCGGCGCGGCATCCAGCGGCAGCCGCACACCCAGATGGTGTTGCAGACGCTCGTCCAGATTGCGCATGAATTCGGGAATGGCTGGCCACAGGCTGTTCTCCACCACAGCGAAGCCCCACTTGGCCTCGTCAACCGGAGTCGGGCGCTGTTCGCGGATCTCGTTGGTGTGCCACGCCTGATTGATGAGCTGCTCGATGCGATTGAGAATTTTGTCCCGCTCACGGGGCAGCAGGTCGGAGAGCTCCAGCGCTTCGAGGCAGTCGTTGAGCTGCACGTGCTTGTGGATCAGGGTGCGACGGGTCACCTCGGTCGGGTGAGCGGTCAGCACCAGATCGATATCCAGCTCGCGCACGGCCTGAATGATGGCCTCTTGCGACAGGTTGGAGGCTTTCAGTTTGTCGAACATCTGCTCCAGCGGATCCGGGGTGCAGACCTGCTCTTCACAGCGACGGGAGATGGTGTGGAACTGTTCCGCCACGTTGGCCAGATTGAGGAACTGGCTGAAGGCGCGGGCCACCGGCAGCAGTTCGTCATCACTCAGGGTGCGCAGGGTATCGAGCAGACGTTCCCGGTCTGATTCATTGCCCTTGCGGGAGGACTTGGCCAATTGGCGAATGGTTTCGATCTTGTCGAGAAAGGCCTGACCCTGATGATCCTTGATGGATTTACCCAGCAGCTGACCCAGCATGCCTACGTTGGCGCGTAGTGCGGCGTACTTTTCGTTCATTCCACATCCTTATCTTGTTGGTGCCTGACACCCATCCGGGGTGCAAGACGACCTCACTTATTGTTGTGCGATTACAACATATGCTCCGTCATCTTAGGGTGACAATCTACCCAGATTGTCTGCGCAAGGTCAAATAACAGGCCGATTCAGAACATGTATTTCCATCACCACTCCACAACCGGCTTGTTATGTAACTTACTTACAGTTTTACGCCCCTTTCATCGCCGCCGCTACAGGCAAAAACGTCTGATCAAGTGCTGCAACACCGAGGTGGTCGGCTTGACGAACGAGAGGTCGAGATACTCGTCAGGCTGATGCGCCTGGGTGATATGACCGGGGCCCAGCACTATGGTCTCGCAGCCAAGCTGCTGGATAAACGGCGCCTCGGTGCAGTAGTTGACCGACTCGGCGGCGCGGCCGCTCGCCTTCTCAGCCTCCCGCACCAGCACAGAGTCGTCGGCACAGGCGTAAGCAGGAATAGGCTCATGCAGATGTTGCAGATGCAGGCAGCCGGGTTGGTGAATTTCGATGGGCGACAGCGCCTCTTTGAGCATGCCCATCAGCTCATCCGGTCCCACCTGCGGAGTGGGTCGCAGATCGATATGCAGCTCGCAGCAGCCGCAGATGCGGTTCGGGCTGTCGCCCCCCTGAATGTAACCAAGGTTCAGGGTCGGCTGTGGCACGGCAAAGCGGTGGTCAGCGTAGCGATCTTTCAGATCCTGCTGCAAGCGCAGCACCTGCCCCATCGCCTTGTGCATGATCTCCATGGCGTTGACGCCGTTGGCGGGATCCGAGCTGTGACCGCTCTTGCCGGTAATGCGGATCGCCTCCGACATATGCCCCTTGTGGGCCACCACCGGCACCAGTCCGGTCGGCTCGCCAATCACGGCGTAGTCGGGTTTCAGCTCGGCCGCCGCGGCAATGGCGCGAGCCCCCGCCATGGTGGTCTCTTCGTCGGCAGTCGCGAGAATGCGCAGCGGCTTGCTGAGCGTCTTGAGGTCAATCTCTTTCAGTGCCTCGACGATAAAGGCGAAGAAGCCCTTCATATCGATGGTGCCGAGGCCATAGAGGCGGTTGCCCTCTTCGGTCACCTTGAAGGGATCCTTGCTCCAGCCCCCCTCATCGAACGGCACCGTATCGGTGTGGCCCGCCAGCAGCAGACCGCCCTCCCCCTGACCGATCGTCGCCACCAGATTGAACTTGCCGGGCAGCTCCGGCAGCGCCGTTACCTCGCATTGAAAGCCGAGCTGGGTAAACCAGTCGGCCAGCAGCCGGATCACCGCCTCGTTACTCTGGTCCCACTTGGTATCCGTGCTACTGATAGAGGGAATCGCAATAATATTCTTATAGAGTGAAAAAAAATCCAGATTGGCCATCAGCTGCTCCTTGCGTCCCCGGAATGTTTCTGTTAGAAAATACAAATGCAAAGTGAGTGCATGAATATTCTGTAATTTTACCTGAATATCTGGCTCATCAACAAAGGCTTCTAGTTGTAAGGGAAAGTTAATGTTCTGTCACCTGATCTATAACCGACGACACACCCCCGCCTGAATTGCCCCTCCGCACTCGTGCAAAGGGGCGATCGAACCCCCTTGTGCACTGCAGCGTCATGCTGTGAATCTCGAACTCTGACTTGGAATATTCAACATGCTTAACACCGTTATCGTCGGTGCCAGTGGCTACGCGGGAGCCGAACTGGCCGCACTGGTACAGAACCATCCACAACTCAAACTGTTCGGCCTCTATGTCTCCGCCGGCAGTCAGGATGCCCACAAGCGGTTCTCTTCCCTGCATCCCCAGTGGGTCGGTGCCCTCGATCAGCCGCTGCTGCCGCTGGACGACGACGGCATGACCCGGATCCTGACCCAGGCCGATCTGGTACTGCTGGCCACCGCCCACGAGGTGAGCGCCGAGCTGGCACCCAAGTTTCTCGCCAAGGGTCTGCCGGTGTTTGATCTCTCCGGCGCCTTCCGGGTCAAGGATCAGGGCTTTTACGACAGCTTCTACGGCTTCACCCACGACAGCGAACAGTGGCTGGATCAGGCCGTCTATGGTCTGGCGGAGTGGAACAGCGATGCCATTGCCACCGCCCAGCTGATTGCGGTGCCCGGCTGCTACCCGACCGCCTCCCTCTGCGCTCTCAAGCCGCTGCAGCAGGATGGGCTGATTGCCAAGGGGTGGCAGCCGATCATCAACGCCGTCTCCGGGGTTTCCGGCGCCGGTCGCAAGGCGGCCATCAACACCAGCTTCTGCGAAGTGAGCCTCAACCCCTACGGCACCTTCAATCACAGACACCAGCCGGAGATCAGCCACCACCTCGGCAAGGAGGTGCTGTTCCAGCCCCACCTTGGCAACTATGTGCGCGGCATCCTGGCCACCATCTATGTGCAACTGGCTGACGGCGTGACCCCTACCCAGGTGGATCAGGCCTTCCTCAAGGCCTACGAAGGCAAGCCGCTGGTGCGCCTCAGCGGCCAGATGCCCTCCATCCGTGGCGTAGCGGGCACCCCTTACTGCGACATCGCCTGGCAACAGCAGGGCAACATGCTGGTGGTGGTCTCGGCCATCGACAACCTGCTCAAGGGCGCCGCCTCGCAAGCGATGCAGTGCATAAATATCAAATTTGGTTTTGAACCGGCCACCGGCCTGATTTAAGGAAGGATTGAGAGATATGGACAAGCAAACTCTGGTAATCAAGCTGGGCGGCGCCCTTATCGAGAACGACGAGGCGCTGACCGCCCTGTTCGCCACCCTCAAAACCTTTCTCGACGATCAGCACCGTCCGCTGGTGCTGGTACACGGCGGTGGCTGTCTGGTGGATGACCTGCTCAAGGGGCTGGGTCTTACCTCCACCAAGAAGAGTGGCCTGCGGGTGACCCCGTTCGAGCAGATCCCCTTTATTGCCGGGGCGCTGGCGGGTACGGCCAACAAGCAGATGATGGCCAAGGCAATCGCCACCGGCATTCCGGCGGTGGGGCTTTGTCTGGCGGATGGCGGCCTGTGTCAGGTGACCCAGCTCGACCCGGATCTCGGTGCCGTCGGCGAGTGCAAGCCAGGCAACCCGGCGCTGGTGGCGGGGATCCTCGGTCAGGGCTTCCTGCCAGTGGTGAGCTCCATCGGCATCACCGCCGAGGGGCAGCTGATGAACGTCAATGCGGATCAGGCGGCCACCGCCATTGCCGAGGCGCTCGGTGCCGATCTGGTAATGCTCTCCGACGTGAGCGGCATCCTGGATGGCAAGGGCAAGCTGGTGCCCCAGCTCGACAAAGTGACCGCGCTGGATCTGATGGAGAAGGGGGTGATCAGCGACGGCATGGCGGTCAAGGTGAAAGCCGCCCTGCATGCCGCCGAGACCCTGGGCAAACCGGTCTGCGTCGCCAGCTGGCGCTACCCGGATCAGCTGCTCAAGCTGCTGGCTGGCGGTGCGGTCGGCACCCAGGTCACCCTCTGATCTCCACCGGAACAAGGAATATCCGATGCAACATCTTCTGAAAGACAGCGATTTAAGCAAGGCCCAGATTGAGGCGCTGATCGCCCTGGGCAAAGCGGTCAAGGCCGATCCGAAAAAATACGGTCAGGCACTGGCGGGCAAGAGCGTGGTGACCCTGTTCGAGAAACCCTCCCTGCGCACCCGGGTCACCTTCGACATCGGCATCGCCAAGCTGGGCGGCCACAGCGTCTATCTGGATCAGCAGAACGGCGCGCTGGGCAAGCGGGAGTCGGTGAAGGATTTCGCCGCCAACCTGTCGCGCTGGTGTGATGCCATCGTCGCTCGGGTGTTCGATCACCAGACTCTGGTCGAGCTGGCGGAGCACGGCTCCGTGCCGGTGGTGAACAGCCTGTGCAACCTCTACCACCCCTGCCAGGGGCTGGCCGACTTCATGACCATTAGCGAACACTACGGCGATCTGTCCAAGGTGAAGCTGGCCTATCTCGGCGATGGCAACAACGTCAGCCACTCCCTGCTGCTGCTGGGGGCGACCCTCGGCACCGACGTGACCCTGGTCTGCCCGAAAGGCCACGGCCCGGATACCCAGATCTTCCTGCAGGCCCAGGCGCTGGCGGCCCAGTCTGGTGCGACCATCCACATCAGCGACGACGTGGCGGCCATCGAAGGGTTTGACGTGGCCTACACGGATACCTGGGTCTCCATGGGTGACAACACGCCAATGGAGCAGGTAAAAGATATCTTTATGCCTTATCAGATCAACCAGGCCCTGCTCGACCGCACCGGCATCCAGCACGTGCTGCACTGCCAGCCGGCGCATCGGGAGCTGGAGATCACCTCTCAGGTCATGGATGGGCCTGGCTCCCTCATCATGGACGAGGCAGAAAACCGGATGCATATCCAGAACGCCGTACTGCTGACCCTGCTTGGGCACAAATGACGGCAACCGACCCCAAATAACACCCTTTTATCGAATCATCATGGAGAGAAGTAAATGAGCGGAATCAACAAGATCGTACTGGCTTACTCGGGCGGACTGGATACCTCGGCCATCATTCCCTGGCTGAAGGAAAACTATGATGCGGAGATCATCGCCTTCGTCGCCGACGTCGGTCAGGAGCGTGACGATCTGGAAGGGATCGAGCAAAAAGCCATCGCCTCCGGCGCCACCAAGTGCATCGTCAAGGATCTGCGGGAAGAGTTCGTCAAAGAGTACGTCTACCCGACCCTGAAGACCGGCGCCGTCTATGAGGGCACCTACCTGCTGGGTACCTCCATGGCCCGTCCGGTGATCGCCAAGGCGATGGTCGAGGCCGCGCTGGCGGAAGGGGCCGATGCCATCTCCCACGGTTGCACCGGCAAGGGCAACGATCAGGTGCGTTTCGAAGGTGCGGTCGCCGCGCTGGCGCCCCAGCTGAAAGTGATTGCCCCCTGGCGTCTGTGGGACATGCGCTCCCGGGAAGATCTGCTGGCCTACCTGGAGACCCGCAACATCCCCTGCAAGGCGACCCTGAAGAAGATCTACAGCCGTGATGCCAACGCCTGGCATATCTCCACCGAGGGTGGCGAGCTGGAGAGCACCTGGAACGAGCCGTCCGAAGCGGTCTGGCAGTGGACCGTGCCCGCCGAGCAGGCACCGGATCAGCCGGAGTACGTCAAGCTGACCGTGGCCCAGGGTGAAGTGGTGGCCGTTGACGACCAGCCGCTCAGCCCGCACCAGATCCTGATGACCCTGAACGAGCGTGCCGGCAAGCACGGCGTGGGCCGCATCGACATCACCGAAAACCGGATGGTGGGCATGAAGTCCCGTGGCTGCTACGAGACCCCGGGTGGTACCGTGATGGTCGCCGCGCTGCGCGCCGTGGAAGAGCTGGTCTTGGATCGCCCGACCCGCGCCTGGCGGGAAAAGCTGGGTGCCGAGTTCTCCCACCTGGTCTATGACGGTCGCTGGTTCACCCCGCTGTGCAAGGCCATTGTCGCCTCTGCCAACGCCATTGCCGAAGATCTCGACGGTGAAGTGGTGCTGAAGATGTACAAGGGTCAGGTCACCGCGGTGCAGAAGAAGTCGCCGAACAGCCTCTACTCCGAAGACTTCGCCACCTTCGGCGCCGACGAAGTGTACGACCAGAGCCATGCCGAAGGTTTCATCCGTCTCTACACCCTGGCGAGCCGGATCCGCGCCATGAAGGAGCAGCATCAGGCCATCGGTGGCGATCACACTCACGGCTAAGCAAGCGCAATAACCCGTTGATTCCGTTGAGGGGGCATGGCCCCCTCTTCTATAGGCCGAGGGCATAGCCCCTGACCCATCATCGGCGGGTGTGACAAGAGCGGCAGCGCCCCGGCCGCTTCTGCGAGATAACAGACTCGCAGAAAAACAGGGCACGATTTCAAGCTCGGTGGCCAGGGCGCCGCCGACAACGCATTCAAGGAGAGCAGTATGGCACTTTGGGGTGGACGCTTCAGTCAGGGAGCCGATAGCCGGTTCAAGCAGTTCAACGATTCGCTGCGGTTCGATTACCGGCTGGCGGAGCAGGATATTCAGGGCTCCATGGCCTGGGCCAAAGCGCTGGTCAAGGTGGGCGTGTTGACCGCCGATGAGCAGGGCAAACTGCAACAGGCGATGGAGGTGCTGCTCGCCTCGGTGCAGCAGGATCCCCAGCAGATCCTGAGTTCGGATGCCGAAGATATCCACTCCTGGGTCGAGAGCCAGCTGATTGCCGCAGTCGGCGATCTCGGCAAGAAGCTACACACCGGCCGCTCGCGCAACGATCAGGTCGCCACCGACCTGAAACTCTGGTGCAAGGCGCAGGGGGAGCTGCTGCTCGGCTCCATCACCGCCCTGCAGCAGGGGCTGGTGGCCTCCGCCCGCGCCAATCAGGCCGCGGTGCTGCCGGGTTACACCCACCTGCAGCGGGCCCAGCCGGTCACCTTCGCCCACTGGGCGCTGGCCTATGTGGAGATGCTGGAGCGGGACTACTCCCGACTGCAGGATGCCCTCAAGCGGCTCGACACCAGCCCGCTCGGCTGCGGCGCGCTGGCGGGCACCGCCTACGCCATCGACCGCGAAGCGCTGGCGCTCGACATGGGCTTTGGTGGCGCCACCCGCAACAGTCTGGATTCGGTCTCCGATCGGGATCACGTGGTGGAGCTGATGCACGTGGCGTCCCTCTCCATGACCCACCTGTCGCGCTTTGCCGAAGACCTGATCTTCTACAACACCGGCGAGGCGGGCTTTGTCGAGCTCTCCGACGCGGTGACCTCAGGCTCCTCCCTGATGCCGCAGAAGAAAAACCCGGATGCGCTGGAGCTGATCCGTGGCAAGACCGGCCGGGTGGTCGGCGCCCAGATGGGCATGCTGATGAGCCTCAAGGCGCTGCCGCTGGCCTACAACAAGGACATGCAGGAAGACAAGGAAGGGCTGTTCGATGCCCTCGACACCTGGCACGACTGCCTCGATATGGCGGCGCTGGTGCTGATCGATCTGAAAGTGAACGGCGAGCGCACCATGGTGGCCGCGCAGGGCGGCTACGCCAACGCCACCGAGCTGGCGGACTATCTGGTAGCCAAAGGAATTCCGTTCCGTGAAGCGCACCATATCGTCGGCGAAACCGTGGTATTCGCCATCAGCGTGGGTCGCCCGCTGGAGGAGCTCTCCATCGGCGAATTCCAACGCTTCAGCCCGGTGATCGAGTTCGACGTCTACCCCAATCTGGAGCTGGAAGCGACCCTCGCCAAGCGAGTCGCCAAAGGCGGTGTCGCCCGCGAACAGGTAGAGGCAGCCCTCACCGCCGCCGAAACCTGGCTGGCAAAACGCAGCTAATCACCGTTAACGCAGAGAGAGGGCATCAGCCCTCTTTTTTTTGCGCCAGAAACGGCTTGTCCCGCTGACTGGATGCCTGTAGTTGTTGAATGGATGTCAGCGCTCGATAGAAGGAATCTGCATGTATCTGCCACCTCATTTCGCCACCGATGACCCCGAGGCCCTGCATCAACTGATGCAAGCACATCCGCTAGGTGCTCTGATCACCCACGGCTCACAGGGGCTGGATGCCAACCATCTGCCATTCGAGTTTGCTAAGGAAACCGGAGGGCAGGGAGTCTTGCGTGCCCATGTCGCACGCAACAATCCGCTCTGGCAAGAGGCCAAGGATGGGGACGAAGTACTGGTGATCTTCAAGGCTGCAGATGCCTATATCTCCCCTAGCTGGTATCCGAGCAAGCATGATCATCACAAGCAGGTGCCGACCTGGAACTACAGCGTGGTGCATGCTCACGGCCGCATCAGCATTCGTGATGATGCTCGTTTTATCCGCCGTTTACTGGCCAATCTGACCCGAACCCATGAAGCCGGGGAACCCTCGCCATGGAAGATGGCGGATGCGCCGAGAGAATATATGGAAACCATGGTGCAGGCCGTTGTCGGCATTGAAATCGAGATAGAGCGGCTGGTTGGCAAATTCAAACTGGGCCAGAACAAGGATGAAGCGGATCGCCAAGGTGCAGCTCACGCCTTGCACGCTAGAGGGCTGGTAGAAGTAGCCTGCGATATGGAGAACCCGCCATCACCTCGCCCATAACGTGTTAAACCACAAACAGAAACGGCAACCCGAGGTTGCGTTTTTTATTGCTCACCGCCGTTCAGGCGCTGGCATTGAGCAGTTTGCCAACCCCCTCCCCCTTGCCATTGGGCAGAGTCTGTTTAAAGGCGCCGAGCAGCTGATCGAGATTGAGGTCGCTGGCACCAAGGGTACCCTTAAGGGTATCAAGTTCACTTTGCAGCGCATCGAGGCGGGTACTCTGGGTACCGCTCGCCAGCTGGTTGCGGGCGCTATCGATGGCGGCAGGGAGGGATTGGCCGCCATTCTCCTGCCCCAGAGTCTGCATCAGCTCACCCATAAAGTGGTTGATGGCAGCGCGGTTATGCTCGCTATTGGCATCCTTGACTCCCAGCCGCTGGAACAGGCTCTGGACGGTCGGCGGCAGGCGCTCCTCCTGCACGGTTTGTTGCACAGGCTCAGGTTTGCTACTGCTGCCGAGCAGCTGACTGCCCAGCTTGAGGGCGATAGAGGCAAGGGGAAGCAGGGTACTGATCATGATATCTCTCCGCGACGGCAGCCCTTGGTGGTGATGTGAGAAGGAGTGCATAAGCGGGGCCAGAACGATGAAAAAAACACCAACAATAGCCAACTCATTGAGCCGTCGAGCGATTTGAATAGCTGCCTCGTGCCTGGGCATGACCATTGCGAGTATCAGGAGAGAGCCGGGCGGCCAGCGGCTGCCGCTGCTGATCAGCGCGGCAAAGGGGCATTGCCGGAGCAAACCGGAAGCGGCGGAATTTCCTTATGCTCCACGCCAGCCACCCCCGCGAGCGCACCATTTTTCATTCATGAAGCTTATGACCATTAAGAACATGTAAATTTTCTTATTTAACATGTTCGCGCATGATGGCTCTCAAACCGGATTTGCCGTTGCCGCTATGCTGTCCGGCAGCCGCTCCCCCTCGCCTCTTTCGATTCTGGAGTCGTTATGTCACTGATTACCCCTCATATCTCCCCCGAAGTCAGCCAACTGGCCCCCGGCTTTCGCGCCCTGAGCATCACGGTACAGGCCGCGACCGTGGTTGACCCGAACGTGGGGGCGCGCGCTCTTGATGAAGCCTGCAGCGCCATGCTGACCGCCGATGTGCCGTGGGCAGAGGCGCACCTCGCCGCCTGGGGCGATCTGTTCAGAACGTTCGGCGCCAAGCCGCAGCGGACTCCCTGTTCCGCCGAGGCCCTGAGAAAACGGGTCGCCCGCGATGGCAACCTGCCCACCATCGATCCCGTGGTCGATCTCTACAATGCCATTAGCATCCGCTACGCCATTCCGGTCGGGGGCGAAAACCTGCGCGCCTATGAGGGGCTGCCGCGACTGGTGGTGGCCGATGGCAGTGAGCAGTTCGATACCATGAAAGGGGGCGAACCCGCCCACGAATCTCCGGAACCCGGCGAGGTGGTCTGGCGGGATGACAAGGGGGTCACCTGTCGGCGCTGGAACTGGCGGCAGGGGGTGCGCACCCGACTAAGTGTCGATTCGGGCCAGATGTGGTTCATTCTGGAGAGCCTGCCCGAGATGCCGCTGGCCGCCCTGCAAGAAGCAGGAAATAGGCTGATTGCAGGACTGAGGGAGATGATGCCGGAGGCGGTGATCACGCAGTGCCTTATCGGCCATATCGAATAAACCGGAGAGCAGACGCGTTTCGTCAGCAGATACAGAGAGGGGCGCCGCAGCGCCCCTCTCTCTTTCATCCTGCTCAGCCCAGCAGCATGGCCACATGCCGCTTTGGGGACATTCATATCCGAATACCACACCCCTTCAACCACTTGCGCAGTCGCCCGTTGGCGTTGAGATAGGGGGAGGCGCTATTGAACTGGATCATCCGCCCCAACGTCCACTTCTCATACCAGAGGCAGCCATACAGCTGCTGGTCGCTGCGCGCCTCAACCAGTTCGATGATGTGCCCTCTGGCGGCAGCCAACCGCTGCAACAACGCCGGATAGCAGAGCCCCTCGTAATCCCGATAGAACTTTTGGGCCAGCCCGCCCAGCTCGTTCCACTTAAAACCGGTCTCGGGAAAATCAACCGGCAGACCCGCCTCATCCCGCTCGATCCACTTGATCAGCAGTTCGTTCCAGCCGATAAGGTAGGCCAGCAGATTGGCGACGCTCATGGTGCCTCCCTTGCTGTGACCTGCCAGGGTCGGCTCCCGCACCCGGCTCGCGGGGACGGCCTGCAACGCCTTGAACAGCTTGCCGAAATTGGTATCGATCGCGAGCAGCAGCTCGGCTTTGTTTTGCGGAATTCCCATTGATCCCCCCCGCTTGCGGCGCAGCCGAGGCAATTGCCGCAGCCAAGACAGCGCGCTACGCTAACTCTCTTCCATTCTGTGCAGCTCATCCAGTGCAGGCCAACCATCACGGCAAGATCGGCAATGAATCAACTAATCAGCTATATCAGGGCCATTCATCGACAGGCGAGCCCCGTCACCCTCACCCGCCAAGAGAGTGAACACTATAGCGAGCATGATGAGAGCGGCACTGTGATCCGGCACCAGATAACCACCAGCTGGTTTGCCAATGGGGTCGTCATCCGCCAGCAAACCGAGCAGGACGAAGCGCCATCGCAGCAGCTTTGCGCCGAGTGCTGGATCAGCTATCGGGTCATCGCCAGTCCCATCCCCATCACTCCGGCCAGCAAGCTGTTTCACAACCACTGTCAGGAGCGATTCTGGTTGAAGGTGCAGGGCATCACGCCACAAGGGTGATTGGTATGCCCGTGAACAGAACCGGCAGGGAGAAATGCAAAGAGGCTCCGAAGAGCCTCTTTTTGTATCCGTATCTGAACCCTGCTCAGCCCAGCAGCATATAGAGCTGGTGAGCGGCCACCCCGGCACACAGGCCGCCGATGGTGTGGGCGACAATGGCGCGGGAGGTGAGGTGGCGATAGCCGAGGGCATCAAGCATGGCAGTATGGGTGCTCAGGAAGCCGCTCCAGCACATCCCCATGGCGGTAAACACCGCGACCTCGTTACCGGTGATCCACCCCTTGGCGATAAAGGGAGGCACCAGCGACATGGCGGCACCGACCGCACCGAGCGAGGTGGCCGGGAAGGCGACCAGCTCCGGCTGCTTGAAACCAAACAGCAGGTCAAACAGCCAGCTTACCTTGGC
Source organism: Aeromonas sp. QDB23 (assembly GCF_027707745.1). Taxonomy (NCBI): domain Bacteria; kingdom Pseudomonadati; phylum Pseudomonadota; class Gammaproteobacteria; order Aeromonadales; family Aeromonadaceae; genus Aeromonas; species Aeromonas sp. QDB23. Next base: position 173,652 of record NZ_JAPCJA010000001.1, on the reverse strand, counting down.
AGCCAGCACCGGCAGCAGGGCAACCCCCTGGAATGCTTCACCGGTATACCCCTTGTCACCCGGGCCGAAGGTCAGCAGCATCACGAAGGTGCTGATGATCAGCACCCCGGGGATCACCGCCATCCCCAGCTCCACGCCGGATTTGCCACCATCGAGCAGGGAGTTGAGGATCCGCAGCCAGCCGGGAGCGGCCTCTTTGGTCACCCCGACCTTGGGGCCGTTGCCCGCTGGTTGCTCATCGATCAGCACTTCCCCCACCAAGGGGCGGATCATCCGCTGCATCAGTCGGGTAGAGACCACCGAGCCGACCAGAGCGCCGAGTAACCCGATCAGCGCCGCGCTGGCGGTGGATTCACCGCTCGGCAGCTGCAGGGTGGCCATAAAAGTGACCACGATCAGCCCCATGCCAAAGGCGGTGCCGAAGTTGGTCAGCGACACCAGCTGCCAGGGGGTAAAGCCTTTGCGAAAGCGGCTGTCCTTGGCGAGGCTGATCACCGCCGGGTTGTCGGAGAAGAAAGTCATCAGCGCCGCCAGCGCGGTGCGACCGGGCAGACGAAACACCGGCTTCATCAGCGGGGCCAGCAGTACCTCCAGCAGACGGATCACCCCGAACTCGCTCAAGAGCTGGCTCAGGGCACCAGAGAGCACCGTGATCCCCATGATAAAGAGCACTGTATTGAGCAGCAGCTGGTGGGCGGTGTTGAACAGGGTATTGACCATGGCCGAGAGGCCCATCTGGCTGCCGAGGTAACCGAACAGGCTGCCGAGAATAAGCAGCACCAGCACCGGCTCCAGCCAGTCCCGAATGGCGGCAAGTCGCCCCTTTGACTCTATAACTACATGATTTTCCATATCTATCCTGCGGTTCATCTGTGCGTGTGTGGTTGTTTTTATGGTTGTAAACGGGCTGGGCCCAATAGAAAAAAGCCCTTGTCTTGCGACAAGGGCTTTTTGAATTGGCTCCTCCTACTGGACTTGAACCAGTGACATACGGATTAACAGTCCGCCGTTCTACCGACTGAACTAAGGAGGAATTGTACTTCGGAGACCAGATATCGCTATCTCATCAACCTTAATTGGTGCCCAGAGACGGAATCGAACCGCCGACACGGGGATTTTCAATCCCCTGCTCTACCGACTGAGCTATCTGGGCAAATGGTGCCGGCTACCGGAATCGAACTGGTGACCTACTGATTACAAGTCAGTTGCTCTACCTACTGAGCTAAGCCGGCACACTTTAAACCATTGTGCATGAACAGATTTTTTATTTCATGGCACCAAAATTGGTGCCCAGAGACGGAATCGAACCGCCGACACGGGGATTTTCAATCCCCTGCTCTACCGACTGAGCTATCTGGGCGTGGGCGCTATTAAACGGATTTTAAGCCGGATGGTCAACGGGAAATTTCACTTTTTGTCTCGTTCGTCTCTTTTTTGCGCAACATCGCCCATTTCTGCCACTTCATCGGCACAGGCCACGCGTTTTCGCCCCCAGACTCTGGGTTCCTCTCCCTTGAGCAGGCGGGAGATGTTCTCGTGATGGCGGATCAGGATAAGGCAGGAGAGCAGCGAGACTGGCAGGGTGTATTCGGGTTTGAGCAGGTAGGTAAAGAGCGGCGTCAGCAGCACGGTAATGATGGAGGCCAGCGAGGAGTAGCCGCTCACCAGCAGCACCAGCAGCCAGGTGCCAATCACGGCGCCCCCCATGGTGAAGCCGATGGGCATCATGGTCCCCAGAGCGGTGGCGACCCCTTTGCCACCGCGAAAATGAAAGAAGATGGGATACATATGGCCGAGGCAGGCGGCGACCCCGATAAAGCCGAGGTAGACGGGTTTGATCTGCAGATACCAGGCGAGATAGACGGGCACAGTGCCCTTGAGCACATCGAGCAGCAGCACCACCAGCGCCGCCATCCGGCCACCGAGGCGCAGCACATTGGTTGCCCCCGGATTGTGGGAGCCATGATCCCGCGGGTCGGGCAGACCGGTGCAGCGGGAGACCAGCACAGCACTGGATAGTGAACCACCCAGGTAGGCCAGAATAATCATCAAAATCGTCAGGGCCGTCATCTTGGTCGTTTTTACCACGATATGAATGGGGTATGATGCGGGCCACATACGCTGGCATGGGCCCATGCCCACCCAGAGCGCCTCGGCAAGCCTGTTGCCCGGCCAGCATCCCTGCGCTGTCATCACAGCCCATCAAGAGTAAAGAAGAAGTACAGTCATGGACAAGGTGTTTATTCGCGGACTCGAAGTTTTGACCACCATCGGTGTATATGAGTGGGAGAAGGGCATTCGCCAAAAGCTCCGTTTTGACCTCGAGATGGGGTTCGACAACCGCCCCGCGGCAGCAACCGACGACATCAATCTGGCACTGGATTATGCCGACCTCTCCAACAAGATTTGCGAGCATGTCACCGGTAAGGTCGTCGAGCTGGTCGAGACCATGGCCGAGCAGGTTGCCATGCTGGTGCTGACCGATGAGCGGGTGCAGTGGGTCAAGGTGACCCTCACCAAGCCGGGCGCCGTGCCCAATGCCGCCGGGGTCGGCGTAGAGATCCTGCGCCATCGCACGCCTGCCGCGAGCAGCAACTGATGGCCACCCTCTATATCCGTCCGGGCGCCAACCCGATGACAGGGAGCACCGCATGACCCGCATCTATATTAGCCTGGGCTCCAACATCGAGCGGGATCGCCATATTCGTGCCGGACTCGATGCCCTGCATGCCGAGTTTGGCGAGCTGCGGGTCTCTCGGGTATTCGAAAGCGAAGCGGTCGGCTTCAACGGCCGCCCCTTCTACAACCTGGTAGCGGCTGCCGAGACCGACCTGCCGCTGGCCACCGTCTGCCAGCGACTGCGGGCCATGGAGTTCGCCCACGGCCGCGAGCCAGATGCCAAGAAGTTCGCCCCGCGCACCCTGGATCTCGATCTGCTGCTCTATGGCGATCTGGTCTGCGACACCCCGCTGGTGTTGCCGCGCGGTGAAGTGCTCACCAACGCCTTCGTGCTGTGGCCGCTGGCCGAGCTGGCCCCCACCCTGTGCCACCCCATCGATGGTCGCACCATGGGCGAGCTTTGGCAGGCCTATGACAAGGCCTCACAGCAGCTGTGCCCCATTCCCTTTCACTGGGAAGCGTGCGAATTGCAGCATCACTGATCGACAAGGGCGCCTCACGGCGCCCTTGTCGTTTATAGCGGATAAGAGGGCCTGACCCTGCGAGAGTGGCAGGATAGCGCCCACGACAGGAGAACCCCATGCAACTCGATACCATTCACCATTTCAACTGCCAGCTGTTGACCGAACTGCCCCACCAGCGCTTCGAACATGAGCCCATCCTCGACTACGCCACCGACGAAAAGGTCAAAGCCCGCCTCGGCTGGCAGGCGGAGTTCAGCAAGACCCTGTTTCTCAAGTTCAAGGATGGCCGCTTCGCCCTGCTGCTGACCCACAGGGAGGGACGGCTCGACAACAAGGCGGTCAAGGCCGCACTCGGTGCCAAGCCCTCCATCTGCACCGCCGAAGAGATGCAGGCGGAGATTGGCTGCCTGCCGGGAGCGGTCTGCCCCTTCCTGCCCCGTGCCGATATTCCGCTACTGGTGGATCCGCAACTGCTCAACCACACCGCCTTCACCTGGACTCCGGGCCACCCGGAGCAGACCTTTCTGCTGGCGACCGAGCATCTGGCCGAGGTACTGGCGCAGCTCCCCTGCGAGGTCAGCTATCTGCCCTCGCCGACGGCGTAGCCCCATCGCGCGCCAGCTGGGCGAAGATCAGCGCCGCCAGCATGGAGAGCAGCCCGACACAGAGGTAGGTAAGGTGGAACCCGGCCAGCCACTGGCCGTTGGCCGCTGAGGTACCCGCCGAGAAGAGCCCGAGCAGGCTGGCGGCAATCGCCACCCCCAAGCTCATGGAGAGCTGCATCACCACCGAGAGCAGGCCGTTGCCGCTGCTGGCCAGGGTCGGGCTGAGATCTTGCAGCGTGAGAGTGTTCATGGCGGAGAACTGCAGCGAGTTGATGGCGCCAAAGATCGCCAGCCAGCCCAGCAGCACGCCATAGGGAAGCTGGTTGTCGATAAAGTAGAAGCTGGCGATCATGGCGCCGAGCAGCAGGGTGTTGCCAATCAGGATCCGGCGATAACCCACTCTGGGAATGAGTTTGTTCACCAGCGTCTTGGTCAGCATGGCGCCCAGCACCGTCGGGATCATGGTCATCCCCGCCTTGCTCGGGGAGAAGCCGAGCCCCAGTTGCAGAAAGAGCGGGGTGAGGAACGGCATGGCACCGCTGCCGAGGCGGGCAAACAGGTTGCCCCAGATGCCGATGGCAAAGGTGGTGGTCTTGAACAGGTTCAGGCTAAAGAGCGGCTGCTGTGCATTGGCGGCATAGAGCCAGTAGCTCGCCATCGCCGCCAAGCCGAAGATCAGTGCAAACAGCGCCCAACCAGTGGAGATGCTGTGCTCCCCCAGCCCCTGCAAACCGACCGACACCAGCACCATGCCGACGCTGAACATCACAAAGCCCTGCCAGTCGAACCGGGCGGTCTGCTGCCGCAGCTCCGGCATAAAGTGCCAGCTGGCGATAAAACCGAGCAACCCCACCGGCAGGTTGATGAGAAACACCCAGTGCCAGCTCGCCACTTCCACCAGCCAGCCACCGAGCGCCGGCCCCATCAACGGACCGAGCAGCCCAGGGATGGTAACAAACGACATCACCCGCAGCAGCTCATGCTTGTCATAGACCCGCAGCACCGCCAACCGCCCCACCGGCATCAGCAGCGCACCGCCAATCCCCTGAAGCACCCGGGCGGCCACCAGCATGGAGAGCGAATTGGAGGCGGCGCAGGCGAGCGAGCCGAGGGTAAAGAGCGAGATGGCGGCCAGATAGATGCGGCGGGTGCCGAATCTATCAGCCAGCCAGCCGGAGGCCGGGATCAGCAACGCCACCGTCAGCATGTAGGCGATGATCACCGACTGCATCTGCAGCGGGCTCTCCCCCAATGTCTCGGCCATGCTGGGCAGGGCGGTGTTGAGGATGGTGCCATCCAGCGCCTGCATAAAGAAACCGACCGCCGCCAGCAGGGGCAGCCACTTGCGCTGGGCGGGAGTCACCATGTTTGTGCTATCTGGCATGAGCTGCTACCTCCTCTTCAGATAAAAAATGACCCGCACGAAAGCGGGTCATATCAGCATGTCAGGCGTCCGGCTGGCCGAGCATGGCTTTGAGCCGCTCTTCCAGAGTGGGCTCGGGAGCCCTGAGGGTCTCCATAAAGAGTTGCTCTATCCCCGCCTTGTCCTGACTTTTCACGATAAACACCAGCCGGGACTGAGCCTTGCCCTCCGGCCAGTCGCCCAGCGCCTGCAACGGATAGAGCTGGCCGTGGACGCCGTGGATCACCACCGGCTGACTCTCCCCTTCCAGCTGCAAGATCCCCTTGAGCCGCAGCAGGGCATCGCCATATTGCGCCTGCACCGCATCGATGGCGGCCAACAGGCGAGAGGGCTTGAGCGGCTCGCCGATGCGCAAAGAGAAACTCTCGATGTTGCCATGCTCGAAGTGGGTCGGCGCCGCAGTGCCCACCTTGGCGGCAAATGGTTGCATCTTCGGTTGCATCGGTGACGCCAGCCCCTGCTTGGGGGATTCGGTGCGCAGCCAGGCCAGCAGCTGACGCACATCGCGCCCGGCCGCTTCGTTGTAGGCGCCGAGCTTCTCCAGCACCGCTGGCGACAGTTCGCCATTGGTCACCTGCTGGATCGGGGCCGCCGGATTGAGGGCCGCCAGCTGGGCTTCGACCCGCACCAGCTGTTCGCCATCCACCAGATCCCCCTTGCTCACCACCAGCAGATCCGCCAGAGCCACTTGTTTCACCGCCTCATACTGGGCAGCCAACTGCTGCTCGATATGACCGGCATCCACCACGGTGACGGTGCCATCGAAGCGGTAGCGCTGGGCGATAAAGCCCTCTTCGCGCAGGGTAAATAGCACGGGGGCCGGATCTGCCAGACCTGTGGTCTCGATAATCAGCCGCTTGAACGGTTTGATTTTGCGCTGGATGGCCTTCATAAACAGCCCCTGCAACGCCTCCACCAGAGAGCCCTGTACCGAGCAGCAGATGCAGCCGGAGTCGAGCAGCATCACCTGCTCATCCACCTGCTGCACCAGATGGTGATCCAGCCCCACCGAGCCGAACTCGTTGATCAGCACGGCGCACTCGCCGAGCTCGGGCTGCTTGACCCAGTGGTTGAGCAAGGTGGTCTTGCCGCTGCCGAGAAAGCCGGTCAGCAGGGTCACGGGGATACGAGTGTCTTGCATATCGGTCATGTCGAGTCCTTACCGGTTGGCAAACAGGTCGCTTAGCCAGCGGTTTTCAAAGCGGCCATGGGGGTCGAGCTCGGCTTTCAACGCCACGAAGTTGTTCCAGCGCGGCAGCAGGGCCGGGAAGTCGTAGAGATCCATCGCCAGATGTTTGCCGAAATGGGGGATGCCGCCAAGCGGTGCCAGCAGTTGCTGCAGCTCGCGCATCTGCTCCATGGAACCGTTGACAAAAGTGCCATCCGCCGCCAGATAGACCAGAAAACCGATCCAGCAGACTGACTGGCCATAAGCGGCGCTGAGCCAGGCCTCGGAAGGGCCGGTACAGCGCAGGATAAAGGGGTAGTGCAACACGCCCGGGTTGGCCTGTTGCCACGCCTGCAGGGTCTCCAGCGCCTCATTCATGCGATGCAGCGGCACCGCTACTTCGCAGTTGATCTGGGGCGCCGGGATCCCCTTGCAGAGGATCTGGTAGACGTTGCCCACCAGATCGGAGGCATCCTTGAAGCGACGCACCGTCTCGAAGTGCTCGCCGGCCAGCGCCTCATCCTTGGTATCTTTCGCCATCTTCTGCAGGGTGGCATCAATGGTGGCGTTCATGCGGGCGTCGATATCGCCATCCAGCAGCAGCGGCTCGCTGCCGCCAGCACGGTAGCGGGCCACCTCGTCATCGGAGGCGGGATCCACCAGCCAGATGTGGCTCTCGCCGGTCCAGGCAAACCACCAGCTCTTCACGAAGCCATGCTCGCGGTTGAGCCGCTCGTTGTGCTCCAGGAGGAAGGGGTAATCGGTGGTGAACTTGGTGCAACGCATGATGCGATTCGGCACGGTACGCAAGGTGACGTCGAGCAGGATGCCGAGCATCCCCATCCCCATCACGAAGGCGCCGAAGCGCGGGTCAGTGCGATCCACCCGAATAATCTCGCCGCTGGCCAGCATCACCGTCAGGGCCTCCACCGCATCGCACAGGGCTGACTGGTGCAGTCCCTGACCGTGGGTGCCGGTGCTGAGGGCACCGCCCAGAGTCTGGATACCGATAACGCCGGGGGATGCGGGCAACATCCGCTCCATGGCGATAAGATCGCCGTAGACGATGTCGAGCGGCGTCCCCGCCTGATAGGTGACGGTATCGGCAGTTTTCGCCAGCTGGCCGCGCAGGTGGTGCAAGTCCACCAGCAGCGCCTGACTGCCCTCGGCATAGACGCTGTGAATGGGTTCAAAAGAGAGGCCGGAGCCGATAAGGCGCAGCTTGCGCTCGGGGTGTTCCCGCAGCAGCGCTTGCAACTGGTCGCGGCTTTTCGGGCGCCACACCTGATCCAGCGCCCCGAGGGGATTGGTTCTCGACCAGTTGAACAGCACCTCCCGATTACCGATCGCCTTGATGCTGTGAAATGCCTGGAACTGAACCGTCATACCGCGCCTCATCTTTTACTGACGTCAAAATGAGCGCTGATTCTACCGAAAAGCGAGCCACAAGGCATAGAAAACAAGCCCCTGCACTAGAGGGGGAATAGGGGAGAAGGTCTCTCCCCGAGCTTCAACGCGTCTGCTGGGTCAGTGCCAGCAGCATGCCGAATCCTACCAGCAGCCCGCCAAACACCCGATCGATCCAGTGGCGCACCGCCAACAGCCGACCCCGCACCGAGTCGGTGGAGAAGAAGATCGCCACTGCGCTGAACCAGACGGCGTGGGCCAGCACGATGAAGGCGCCATAACCGAGCTGAACCGCCAGCGACGTCTGCGGCTGCACCACCTGCATAAACAGGCTGACGATGAAGATGGTGGTCTTGGGGTTGAGCACATTGGTCAGAAAACCGGTGCGCAGCGCCCCCAGGCTGGAGAGGGCTGGCTGAGCGACCAGCACCTCATCTGTCGTCGGTTTGGCGCGCAGCATTTTGATGCCGAGGAAGATCAGGTAGGCGGCCCCCGCCAGCTTGATGAGGTTGAACAACCAGAGCGACTGCTGGATCAGCAGGCCCACCCCGAGCAGGGTGTAGGTCACATGAACACAGACCCCGGCTGCAATGCCGAGCGCCGTCAGCACGCCGGTGCGACGGGAGAGCAGCAGGCTGTTGCGCGACACCATGGCAAAATCGGGCCCCGGGCTGATGACAGCAAAGAAGGTAATGGCCACTACGGCTAACAGTTCGGTCATGAAAAAGAGTCCTGATGTAGAGAGATATCGGCTATTTTATTTGGCATAAACACCAATAACGAACGATAACTTCTGACATGAATGGTGATAATAAGTCACAGAAAGACCTCTCCCTCCCCTCCCTGACGGCACTGCGCTGTTTCGAGGTGGCGGCCCGCACCGAGCACTTCAGCCGCGCCGCCGATGAGCTGCACCTCACCCACGGTGCCGTCAGCCGTGCTGTACGCCTGCTTGAAGAGGATCTGGGGGTCATGCTGTTCGAACGCCGCCAGCGCAGGGTTTTTCTGACCGAGGCGGGCGAGCAGCTCTATCAGGCTGTCAGAGAGGGTTTAGGTGGCATCCGCCAGACAGCACAGTCACTGCGCCAACAAAGTCGCCCCCAGTCGCTGGTCATCTCCTGCGAACCCACCCTGCTGATGCGCTGGCTGATCCCGCGCTGGCCCGCCTTTCAAGCCCTGCACCCCGAGCTGGACGTGCATCTGATGGCGGGCGGTGGCGCCCTCAGCTTTGGCAACGGCATAGACCTCGCCATTCGGCGCAACGACTTTCACTGGCCTGATGACCTTTACAGCCAGCTGCTGTTTGAGGAGCAGACCGGGCCAGTCTGTCAGCCGGGCAAGGTGGCGCAGTTTTTCGAGCCACAAGGAGGGCTGCCAGCGCTGCGCCCCTCTGCCCCCCGCCTGCACACCAAGACCCGTCCCGCCGCCTGGCAAAGCTGGCTGGAACAGGCCGGACTGAGTGCAAGCGATGAGGCGCCGACCCAGACCTTCGAACACTTTTACTTCAGCCTGCAGGCCGCCGTGGCGGGCCTTGGCATCGCCATCGGCCCCTACCGGCTGGTGTGCGACGATGTCGCCGCCGGCCTGCTGGCCGCCCCGCTAGGATTCATCCCGGATGGCACCGGCTATCACCTGCTCGCCCCCGCGCCGCCCATTCCCGGCAGCCCCCATGAAAAGCTGGCGAACTGGCTGCAATCCCTGAGCAAATAGGTCACGACACCTCTCGGGCCCAACCCGCGTCCCTGCCTCGCGTGTGGCCGCTGGACAGTGACGACACAGATTCAGCGGGCCCGAAAACCACTGCCACGCGCTTGCGCCGCCAGCAACAAGGCATCGACCACGATACGCACCTTGAGCGGCATGTGCTGACTCCTGGCCCAGATAACATTGATCGGCATCTCGCCACCAGACTGGTCATGAAGCACACAGACCAGCGCTCCCGAGTCCAGCTGCTCCCTGACCAGCCAGGTCGGTACCTGAACCAGCCCAAGACCAGCCAGCGCCGCTGCTCGTACGGCTTCGCCATCCCCCATCTCGTAGCGTACCGGGATATCGTAATCTTCCATTTTCCCCGCCCCGTTGCGGAGCAGCCAGCTATGACGATGTCCAGAGCGCCAGTCGATGATGCAGTCGTGCCGTGACAACTCATCCGGGGTAAGGGGAACCCCACGCCGTGCCAGATAGGCGGGCGCCCCGCAGATGACCAGCTGCTGCTCCCCCAGGCGGCGAGCAACGAGATCGGCCTGATCTTCCAGCGCGCCAATCCGCACCACCAGATCGATGTTGGCCTCAATGAGATCAACCTTGCGCTCGTTGAAGCTCACCGACAGATCCAGCTGTGGATGCTTGCCCGCCAGTTCCAGCAGGATCGGCAGCACATGCCTGCGGCCAAACGCAGCGGGCAGATCGATGCGCACGCGCCCCGACGGGCTCTGTTTTCCTGATGCAAAGCTCTGTTCCGTCTCCTCCAGCACCTGGATGGCCTGGAGACAGCTGGCCAGATATGCCTCCCCCTCCAGGGTCAGGCTCACCCGACGGGTTGTTCTGTGCAACAGCTTGACCCCCAGTCGCGCCTCCAGCCGCACTATGCTCTTGCTCAACGCCGAACCGGTCAGCCCCAGCGCCAATGCGGCGGCGGTAAAACTGCCCGCCTGCGCCACGGCGACAAAGTGTCTGACGCTCAGAAAAGGGTCCTGCTCTGCCATCGACTCGGTCCTTGAGGGAAATAGAGATTGGAATAATAGCTACTTAATCAATCCCAAGGAATCAATCACACTGTAAACAGGTTCATTCAACGCCATCCCTGGCTTGGGGTGACCCAGAGAGCCTTAGTTCCCGACTCGCTCAGACGTTGTTTTATCACCAGACAGGAGAGACCAGATGTTGACCGTTAAACCCCTCAGTGGACAAGTTGCCTTCGTACAAGGTGGTTCGCGCGGCATCGGCGCCACCATTGTAAAACGCCTCGCTCGCGACGGTGCCGCCGTGGCCTTCACCTACGTTTCCTCGACCAGCAAGGCAGAGGAGATAGTCGCGACCATCACAGCCGCTGGCGGCAAAGCGCTGGCCATCCGGGCCGACAGCGCAGATGCCGTGGCCGTTCAGCACGCCATCCGCCAAACCGTCACTACCTTTGGTCGACTGGACATCCTGGTCAACAACGCCGGGGTGCTGGTATGGGGCAACATTGAAGAGATGACCCTGGACGATCTCGATCGCACCCTGGCGGTCAACATCCGCAGCGTGTTTGTGGCCTGCCAAGAGGCGGCCCATCATATGGGCAATGGGGGGCGCATCATCAACATCGGCAGCACCAACGCTGACCGCATCCCCATGGCGGGAGGGGCTGTCTACGCCATGAGCAAATCGGCACTGGTCGGCTTGACCAAGGGCATGGCACGGGATCTGGGCCCGCGTGGCATCACAGTGAACAACGTGCAGCCAGGCCCGGTCGATACCGATATGAACCCGGCTGACGGGGAATCGGCGGCGCAGCTCAAGGGGATGATAGCGCTGGCCCGTTACGGCAAGGATGAGGAGATTGCCAGCTTCGTCGCCTATCTGGCAGGGCCCGAAGCGGGCTATATCACCGGCGCCAGCCTGACTATTGATGGCGGTTTCTCTGCCTGACCCTTGGTTTTTGGCTACACAAAAAAGCCCCTGCGCTTGCCGGGGCTTGATAACAGGACAAGTTGCGGCGGCACAGGTCGCTATGCGGCTACAGTGGCAAGGCGGATTCAGGCTGGCTCAAGCCGCCCCTCGACTGGCGAGGCCTCCTGCGCCAGCAGCTCCTCGCAAAACTGGCGCAGCGGCATCGGGCGGGCAAACAGGTAGCCCTGCAGATAATCGACCCCCTTGGCCCTGAGGTAGTCAGCCTGACGTTCGGTCTCCACCCCTTCCGCCACCAGCGCCAGTCCGAGTCGGGTCGCCAGGTCGATCACGTTGTCCACGATATGCTCCGAGAGCGACTCGGTACCGATGCGGGCGATAAAGGATTTGTCGATCTTGAGGTAATCCACATGAAACTGCTGCAGGTAAGCCAGGCTGGAGTGGCCGGTGCCGAAGTCGTCGATGGCCAGTTTGACCCCCATCTCGTCCAGCTGGCGAAACAGGGAGAGAGTCTGGGGATCGGACATCAGCAGCTCCCGCTCGGTCAGCTCCAGCACCAGAACTACCTTGCCCGGCGCAAAGTGGCCGAGGAAGGTGCGGCACTCGGCCAACAGGGCAAAATCGTGGCAATGGGCCGCGCTGATGTTGAAGCTGATATGAAAGCCATCGGGCAACTGCGCCTGAACCCGATTCAACCGTGTAGCTACCAGCTTCATGATATGGGTGGTCATGGGAACGATCAGTCCCGACTCTTCCGCTTGCGGGATAAAGAGGTCGGGCCGGATCACCCCTTCATTGGCATGTTGCCAGCGCATCAGCACCTCTGCCCCCATCATCTTGCCATCGTGGCTGGCAATCAGCGGCTGCAGATAGGGAACAAACTCCTTGGCTCGCAAGGCGCGTCGCAGCTCATCCGTTGGCGAACCGGGGCGCCCCAGCACCCACCACACCAGCCAGGCCAGCAGCGTAGAGGTTGCGGCCAACCACAGCAGCGCCTGATGCCTGGCGTCCCACAGCGACTTCCAGTAGACCGGCATGGCATAACCGGCGTGAATGGTGAAAGGATAATGGAATGAGCCGAGGGCGAGACTGGTTCTGCGATGCAGGGTGGGCGCTTCATTGAGATAGCGACCCGACGCGTCGAGCCAGGCTGACCCCACCTGCAGATAGAGGGCACTGGACTTGCCACTCAGAGAGAGCATGAAGCTGAGCTGGGTGCTGTCGATGGCGCTCAATGCAGCATTCCTGCCCTGTTCGGTTCGCACCACTATCAACGGGTGATTCTGCCGCACCCGATTGCCACTCATCAGCAACAGCTTGTTGCCGGTATAGAGCGACATGTCATCGGCATCACTCACCGCGCCGAACAGGGAGGTACAGCTGATGATGCCATCGCGCACCAGATTGACCGAACGCAGAAAGGGTTCGATAGCCACCTTTTTGCGCAATACCAGCAGGTTTTCGTCACAGGGGGCATTGACCAGTGGCAATACCGAGCGATTGGCCTGCTCCGCATGATCCAGCATCGCCTCCAGCAGGGTTCTGGCCTTGTGGGCCGAGGCGCTGGAATCCGCTTTCAGATCCTGCATATAGTTGCTGTGGATGATCCAGCCGCCCGCCAGCAGTGGCAGGACGAAGACCAGCAAGGCGCAGCCGAAGCGTAACCGGGTTCGGGAAAGATCGATCCTGAACAAAAACATAAAGAACCACGCCGCAATTCGTCGGGCCAGCCCGCACAAGCCAAAGAGAAAAGAAGTCATCTCACACCGATAGCGGAGCACTATTTCTTCGCGACCGGTCATAACCAGACAACATAACGCAAAGCGTTTATAAAACGAACTATAAGGTGTACTCAGGGATGATTCATGCAGCAAACAGCCCCGAACGGATCAATTCCACCTCAAACCCTTCTCATCCTGCAATTCCTTCTCCCAATAGCCCCTTGTGAAGAGATTGACTACAGGCCAGAGCGGTTAACCCTGATAGTTTAAAATAATGTTGGAAGAGCCCTTCCTTGGTAGTACAGGTGATCAAATTCACACAACTGGATGACCGTCATAATAATCCAGTAAATGCAACAAAATTAACCTACGCGCTCAATCAACACTCTATTATTATCAACTCACCAAAATAAGCAGCTGCAAATAATTATGTTTGCCACTGATTAACTTCACCTGCAGACATATAAATACCTATCAATAATCCCACCCATTCTTGCCAAATATTGGCGAAGAAAGATATTGCACAATCATAAATGACATAACCTTGCCAAGGAGTCAGGTCATGAAAAGTAAACTAACGCCACTGGTCATCGCGCTCACCATAGCACTATCTGGCTGTGACAGTGATTCGACCACCAGTTCTGACAACGCTCGTCCGACACCTGATAAATCACTCATCCAGTATATAAACCCATTTATCGGTACCGGTGCTGATGGCCACACCTTCCCTGGAGCCGTCTACCCGGGTGGACTAGTGCAGCTATCCCCAGATACAGAGATGGAGGGTTGGGGCTCTGCCGCAGGTTATTTTGACCATGGCAAGCTATCGGATATTCCAGTTTATGGCTTCTCTCATACCCATTTGTCAGGCACTGGCATCACCGATCTCGGTGATATTCTCGTTTTGCCGTTTACCGATAAAAATAACACTACTTACAACACGTTTGATAAATCCAATGAGCAAGCTGAGGCGGGCTACTACTCGGTCATTCTTAACAACGGAAAAATCAAGGCAGAGTTAACAACGTCAGCTCGGGTCGGATATCATAAATATACCTTCCCCAAAGGCAGCACGCCCTCAATTAAACTCGACCTTGATCACACACTGAATAAGAGCTGGGGCAATCGCACCACTATTGGCGATATCGAGTTTATCGATGAATATACCATTCGCGGCAAGCGCAGTTCGGATGGCTGGGCCAACAACCAGCACATCTATTTCTACGCAAAATTCAGCCAGCCAGTGGTCAAGGCCAGCGTCGTTGTCGATGACGTAACAACCGAAGCGACCTTGAAACAGGATGCATTCAGGGGAACTAAAACCATCGCCTATCTGACTTTCAGTCCCAGTGAACAACCGCTCGAACTGAAGGTCGGGATCTCCCCAACCGGAGTAGAAGGGGCACAAAAAAACCTGGAAACCGAGGTGCCTGGCTGGGGCTTTGATAATCTGGTCGCCCAAAACCAGCAAGCGTGGCAAAACGAGCTCGCAAAGGTACAGATAAGCGGCGGAACCCGGGATCAAAAAGAGATTTTCTACACCGCCATGTACCACTCCCAGATTGCCCCGATGATTTTCCAGGATGTGGATGGCAAGTACCGTGCAATGCGCACTCAGGAGATCAAGGATGCCGGAGCCATCCCCAACTACTCCGTCTACTCCATGTGGGACACTTTCCGGGCACAGCATCCGCTGCAAACCATCATCAACCCTCGTAAAGCCGAGGAGTATGTCAACGACCTGATCCGCAAGTACAAGGATGGTGGCATTTTGCCCAAGTGGGAGCTGCACGGCCATTACACCGGCACCATGATTGGCTTTCCTGCCATCTCCATCATTGCGGATGCCATGGTCAAGGGGATGAATGTCGATGCCCAGGAGGCTCTGGAAGCCGCCGAGTATACCGCCCGCTATCACAAGAAAGAGGAGTTCCCGGACTGGACCGAAGATCAGAACATAGGCGCGGCCAGCATTGCCCAGCTCGAGGTATACGAGCAGAACGGCTATGTGCATTGGGGATACTGGAATTCCACCTCCTATACTCTGGAGTTTGCTTACGGCGACTGGGCACTCTCGGAAATCGCCCGTATGGCCGGCAACAACAAGGTTCAGCAGGAGTTTCTCAAACGCTCGGACAACTACCTGAACCATTGGGATGCCAAAACCGGCTTCTTCCGCCCCAAAAACCACCCTGACAGCTGGAACCCGCATCGCCCGGCCAGCCAGTTCAATCAACCCGTTGATGAGAACTCTCCTGACTGCAAGCTGGAAATGGTCAACAAGCCGGATGGTACCAGCGTCGAGATGCGCGTCTGCCCGCTACTGCCATTTGATCCCTACTATGTGGACGAGTTTGCCTACACCGAGGGCAACAGCTGGCAATGGAAATTCCAGCCGCTGCACGCATTCAAGTGGCTCAAGGCGGAAGTGGGTGGAGAAAAGGGTCTTCGCGAGGATCTCGATGAACTGTTCAACGCACGCTCATCCAATAGCGGTGAAGCGCTGCCTGACCTGACCGGCTACATCGGTCAATACATGCATGGCAATGAACCCTCCCACCATATCCCCTACCTCTACAACATGACCGATGAACCGTGGAAAACGCAGGAGTATCTGGATCGGATCATGAACGAGTTTTACACCACCAAGCCAACAGGCCTTATTGGCAACGAAGACGTGGGACAAATGTCTGCCTGGTACATCATGTCGGCCATGGGGTTCTATCAGGTGACTCCTGCCTCCCCGCACTACAGCATCGGCCGCCCACTGTTCGACGAGGTGACGATTGCAGTGAAAGATGGGCTCTTCAGGATCACCGCAGACAACAACAGCCCTCACAACAAGTATGTGAAATCTGTGACCATCAACGGCAAACCACTATCGGGGGATCTCACCTTTGAGCACAGCGAGATCAGGGCCGGAGGGGAGTTGCACTTTGTCATGACAGGCGACAAGAGAGAGGCAATGACCCGACTCTAACCGTCCGCATAAATGAAAAATGCCGCGTAACAACGCGGCATTTTTATTGGCTGACACAGAGCCCCTGAAGGGCCCTGTCATCCATTCACTCAGACGGCCTGCTGCAGGATCACTGCATCGGCCTTCTTGGTGTAGGAGGCGATCTCGTTGAAGTTGAGGTAGCGGTAAGTATCTGCCGCGGTGGCATCGAGCGCCTTGGCGTATTGCAGGTACTCTGCCACGGTCGGGATCTTGCCGAGGATGGCGGCCACCGCAGCCAGCTCTGCAGAGGCCAGGTAGACGTTGGCACCTTTACCCAGACGGTTCGGGAAGTTACGGGTGGAGGTAGAGACCACCGAGGCCCCTTCCGCAACCCGCGCCTGGTTACCCATGCAGAGAGAACAACCCGGGATCTCGATGCGGGCACCGACGCGACCAAAAATGCCGTAGTAGCCCTCTTCGGTCAGCTGATCCTTGTCCATCTTGGTGGGCGGCGCGATCCACATGCGGGTCGGCAGCTCACCCTGATACTTCTCGAGCAGTTTGCCGGCTGCGCGGAAGTGGCCGATGTTGGTCATGCAGGAACCGATGAACACCTCGTCTATCTTGTCGCCAGCCACGTCGCTCAGCAGACGGGCATCGTCCGGATCGTTCGGCGCACAGAGGATCGGCTCCTTGATGGAGGCCAGATCGATCTCGATGATTTCGGCGTACTCGGCATCCTTGTCCGCTTCCAGCAGGGTCGGGTTAGCCAGCCACTCTTCCATCCCCTTGATACGACGGGTAATGGTGCGCACGTCGCCGTAGCCTTCGGAGAGCATCCATTTCAGCATCACGATGTTGGACTTCAGATACTCGATGATCGGCTCTTTATCCAGCTTGATGGTGCAACCGGCCGCGGAACGCTCGGCGCTGGCATCAGCCAGCTCGAACGCCTGCTCCACCTTCAGGGTCGGCAGACCTTCAATCTCGAGGATGCGGCCGGAGAAGATGTTCTTCTTGCCCGCTTTCTCGACGGTCAGCAGCCCTTTCTGAATGGCGGCGTAGGGGATGGCATGAACCAGATCACGCAGGGTGATGCCCGGTTGCAGCTCGCCCTTGAAGCGCACCAGCACAGATTCCGGCATGTCCAGCGGCATCACGCCGGTTGCGGCGGCGAAAGCCACCAGACCGGAGCCCGCCGGGAAGGAGATACCGATGGGGAAACGGGTGTGGGAGTCACCACCGGTACCCACGGTATCCGGCAGCAGCATGCGGTTCAGCCAGGAGTGGATGACGCCGTCACCCGGACGCAAGCTCACACCGCCGCGGTTCATGATGAAGTCCGGCAAGGTGTGGTGAGTCTGCACGTCGATGGGCTTCGGATAGGCCGCGGTGTGGCAGAAGGACTGCATGGTCAGGTCGGCGGAGAAGCCGAGGCAGGCCAGATCTTTGAGCTCGTCGCGGGTCATCGGGCCCGTGGTGTCCTGAGAGCCGACCGTGGTCATCTTGGGCTCGCAGTAGGTACCGGGGCGAATGCCCTGCACGCCGCACGCCTTGCCCACCATCTTCTGGGCCAGGGTGAAGCCTTTGCCAGTATCGGCCACCGGCTGCGGGCGACGGAATACGGTGGAGAACGGCAGACCCAGCGCCTCGCGGGCCTTGTCGGTCAGGCCGCGACCGATGATCAGCGGGATACGGCCACCGGCGCGCACTTCGTCGATCAGCACGTCGGTTTTCAGTTCAAACTGCGCCAGCACCTGCTCGGTACCGTGCTTGCAGATCTTGCCGGCAAACGGGTAGATGTCGATCACATCGCCCATCTCCAGCTTGGAGACATCTACTTCAATGGGCAGGGCGCCGGCATCTTCCATGGTGTTGAAGAAGATCGGGGCAATCTTGCCACCCAGACAGACACCGCCTGCGCGCTTGTTCGGCACAAACGGAATGTCATCGCCCATAAACCACAGCACCGAGTTGGTGGCGGATTTACGGGAAGAGCCGGTACCGACCACGTCACCCACATAGGCCAGCGGGAAGCCCTTCTCTTTCAGGGCATCGATGGTCTTGATGGGGCCGACGGCGCCATCCTTGTCGGGGGTAATGCCGGGGCGGGCGTTTTTCAGCATCGCCAGAGCGTGCAGCGGAATATCCGGGCGGGACCAGGCATCCGGCGCCGGAGATAGGTCGTCGGTGTTGGTTTCGCCGGTCACCTTGAACACGGTGACGGTGATCTTCTCGGCCAGCTCCGGGCGCGAGAGGAACCACTCGGCATCAGCCCAGGATTGCATCACCTGCTTGGCGTGGGCATTGCCCGCCTTGGCCTTCTCTTCCACATCGTGGAAGGAGTCAAACATCAGCAGGGTGTGGGAGAGCCCCTTGGCGGCAAGCGGGGCCAAAGTCGCATCGTCCAGCAGGTCGATCAGCGGCTGAATGTTGTAACCACCCTGCATGGTGCCCAGCAGTTCAACGGCTTGCGCGGCGGTCAGGATGGGAGAGTGGGCTTCGCCCTTGGCGACTGCGGTGAGGAAACCGGCTTTGACATAGGCCGCTTCATCAACACCGGGGGGAATACGGGAGGACAACAGCTCTTTCAGAAAATCTTCTTCACCAGCGGGCGGGTTCTTGAGCAGTTCGACCAGGGCGGCGACCTGCTCTGCATCCAGAGGTTTGGCAACCACGCCCTCGGCGGCACGTTCTGCGACGTGTTTACGGTATGTTTCAAGCACGACTAATTCCTCTTTGGTCTTTTTTTGGGGTTCGCCCAGGCTCGCGGCGATCGTCCTTGCGGGACACCCCGTAGGGTGCTCCCCACTATATAAGTTTTAACGACTAATTAAAATCCAAACCCTGTTTACTTATTCACCACAAAATCGTAACCAATTAAACATACTGGTATTTTTTGAAAATTAATTGGCCAGCACCAACCAGAGTTAACAAATTGGCATCAATTCGGCATTATTCGAACGTACTGCCCAATTGCAGATAGAAGACGTCATTGCCCCCCTCCGCCATGCCGTAGCCGAGGAACACCGGGCCGAGGAAGCTCTCCACCCCGACATACACAGAACCGGCGGTAAACGAGCTCTCCAGACTAATATCCGCCCCCTTGTTCCAGACGCCGCCCTGCTCCAGAGATCCACCGAGATAGAGCGGCACCTTGAGGGCGCCGAAGTCGTTGTCTGCCACCCGATAGATGTAGCGCAGGCCGCCAAACAGGCTATAACGACCGCTCAGCTGGTAGCGCTGGAAACCGGAGAGGTGGAACAGCCCACCCAGATCCTGGATATAGAGCGGAATGCTCTCTTCACTGCCCGAGCCACCACCATCGAGGATCAGGTTGAGACTGTGTCTGTCCCAGGACCAGGGTTTGACCATGGAGAGACGATAGTTCCACCCCTCGCTACGGGAGGCCTGGAAGCCATCCCCATCCAGATTGACGTGGGAGTAGCCCATCTTTACATCCCATTTGACCCCCTGGTAGGGGAAATAGCTGCTGTCCAGGGTGTCGTGTTCGAAGCGGGCATAGGGCCCCCATGCCGTGGCATCCCCTTGCAACTCTTTGACGTTTTTGATCTCGATACTGCCTGTCTGCCCTTCCAGCCCCATCGACAGGCGACTCCAGGGCTGACGATTCCAGCCTACCGCCAGATCGGCGCTGAAGAAGGAGTACTCGGCATCGAGATAGGTGAACAACGGATCGTCCGGATCCGGGTTGAAGAGGCTTCTCTGGGTCTGGTCATAGGCCAGGCTCGCCTCGCCATAGAAGGTCTGGGAGGGTTCCAGCGGGGTATAGAAGTCGGTCTTGATATGCTTGGCCGTGCCAAGCGACGCCTCGGTCAACCACTCGGCTCCCCAGTCATTGACGTTGGTGAGGGTATAGGACATGCCAACGTTGTAGTTGGAGGTGTTCTCGAAGTCGTCGGAGAAGCCGAACTGAAAGTTGAGGTAGCCCGGCCCCCAGTTCTTCTCGCTGGCATCCACCACCAGCACGTTCTCCCCGTCGCGCTCCTCCACCTCATAGGTGATGCGGTCGAAGGACTCCAGCGCATAGAGCCGGCGAATACCCGCCTCCAGGCTCTCGTTGGTCTGGATCTTGTCCGGCCGCACTTTCAGCATGGCGCGCACCGTCTCGTCGGAGAGGCGCGACTTGTTGATGATCTCCACCTTGTCGATGAAGTAGGCGGGCTGACCGCTGCGCTCGGCACGGCGGCTCAGCTTCTGGTTGCGATAGGCGTTGTACTGCGCCTTGGTGAGCGACAACCGGTCGAGTTGCAGCGACGCCTTGTCCGCCGCCGCCTCACCCAACTTGATCCCCTCCGGCATCCGGGTAAAGTCAGCGATCCCCATATCGCCAAACTCGGGGGCGAGCAGAATATCTTTGGGCCCCATCAGCGCCTTCTGCTTGTCGGTGCCGACCTGGGTCATATAGGTAGTGAGTTGATCAATCATGGCCAACCCTGACTTGAGGGATTCACGGGTGCGCAACTTGGCGCTGATATCCACCGCGATCACCACGTCGGCCCCCATCGCCTTGGCGACATCCACCGGCATGTTGTTGACGCTGCCGCCATCCGCCAGGATGTGGCCCTCCCACTCCACCGGCTTGAGCGCGCCGGGGATCGACATGGAAGCCTGCATCGCCTTGGCCAGACTACCGTGAGCCAGCACGAAAGGCGTCACCGTCTCCATGTCGGTCGCCATGGCGCGGTAGGGGATCGGCAGATCGTCGAAACTCGCCTGAACCGGCAGGTTGGAGGTGGCCCCCCGCAGCAGGCTGGCCATGGATTGGCCCTGGAAGAAACCGTCCGGTAGTTGGGTGGTGTCGCCATTCACCCCGATGTCGGTGCGCAGCTGATACTGCTCGTTCTGCTGCTTCTTGCGCAGCGACAGCTCGTCACGACCGACCTTGTCCTGATACCCCTTGTTCCAGTCGATGGCGAGCGTCATGCGCTCCACCTCCTCGGCACTGAGCCCCATGGCGTACATCCCCGCCACATAGGAGCCCATGCTGGTACCGACGATGATGTCGACCGGGATCCGTTTCTGCTCCAGCACCTTGAGAATGCCGATATGGGCCGCCCCCTTGGCGCCGCCGCCGCTGAGCACCACCGCAATTTTCGGGCGATCCCCTGCTGCCGCCATGGCCAGCAGCGGGCAGGCCGCCAGCATCACCAAAAGCAGACGGGTCCATCCCGCACCTAAGCTGCGCATCATATTTTCCATATTATTCAGAGGGTCAGTCACCAAGGATGGCCTCTACTATAAGGGGCCGGGCAGTTAGCGCAACCGGCAATCCGCATCCCGAATGGCCTGCACGCCGGAGGAGCGAGCCACCGCCGCTGTGAGCGCAAACGTAATCTGCAAATAAAGGGTCACCAGCCTCATGGGCGGGGCTGCGCTGCCGCTAATATGAGAGTCGTCAATCCTCAACCTTTTGAGCACCTTTATGCTGGCAACCCTCACGCTTAAACAGAAAATACTGGCTACGGTCACCCTGGCGGTGGTCGTCTCCTGCCTGCTGGTGGGCTACTTCAGTCAACGCTCGGCCCAGCAGCTGATTGAAAACCGGATGTTCGAACAGGAGCTGCCCAACCTGACCCAACGGATCAGCAAGGAGATCGAGCAGGATCTCCACGGTATCGCCCAGGCAGCCCGTCAACTGGCCACCGACCGCTTCATTCTCGACTGGGTGGATCGGGGCATGCCCAAAGAACAGGAGCCGATCCTCATCAACCAGCTCAAGGATGTGGCCAACCAGTATGGTCTGGTGACCGCCTCCTTCGCCGATCGCCAGAGCGCCGCCTACTACAACCAGGATGGCTTCCTGCGCAACCTGACCCCGACGCAGGATGCCTGGTTCTATGACTACACCAAGAGCCAGAAGGAGATGACCCTCAGCATCTTCCGCGAGAGCAACGGCGAGGTGAAGCTGTTCGTCAACTTCCAGCAGCTCAACGGTCGCGGGCTGGCGGGCTTTGCCAAATCCCTCGATACCATGGTGACCATGGTCGCCAACTTCCGGCTGGAAGAGAGCGGCATCGTCTTCATGGTCGATGGCAGCGGCAAGGTGAAGCTGCACCCCGAGGCCAACCGCATCGAACGCGATACGCTGGGCGGCATCGCCAGCGGTGATACCGGCAGCCTGCTGGCCAAACGCCCCTTTGCCGTTATCAACGCCGAAGTCAATGGCGAGCCTATGGTACTGGCCAGCAGCTATATCCCGTTGCTCGACTGGTATCTGGTGGCCCAGGTGCCGCAAGCCGAGATCTATGCCGAGCTGGATCAGACCCGCAACGAGATCCTGATGATCTCGCTGGTGATTGCGCTGGCCATGGGACTGATGGGGATGCTGCTGGCTGGCTCGGTCAGTCGTCCGCTCAACGAGCTGGCTCGCCTGTTCAAGGAGCTGGGCAGCGGCGATGGGGATCTCACCCAGCGCCTCAAGGTGGAGGGGCGTGACGAACTGAGTCAGGTCGCCACCGGCTTCAACAACTTCGTCGCCAAGATCCACGGCTCCATCGAACAGGTGGCAGAGAACTCCCGCCAGCTCGCCGACACCGCCAACGAGGTGGCCAACAAGGCGCAACTGACCCAGCACAACTGTACCGCCCAGCGTGACCGCACCGTGCAGGTGGCTACCGCCATCCACGAGATGGGTGCCACGGTGAGCGAGATCGCCGGTAACGCTTCGCTGGCAGCCGAAGTTGCCCGACAGGCCAACGATCAGGCCGATGCGGGGGCTGTGGTGGTGGCGCAGGCGCGCCACGGCATCGTCGGCCTCTCCGGCGAGATTGAGCAGGTGGCCGGGGTCATCGAGTCGCTGGCAAGCCAGACCGACTCCATCGGCAGCATCCTCGAAACCATCCGCAGCATCTCGGAGCAGACCAACCTGCTGGCACTGAACGCCGCTATCGAGGCCGCTCGCGCCGGTGAACAGGGTCGCGGCTTCGCCGTGGTGGCGGATGAGGTGCGCAATCTGGCCAACCGCTCAGCCGCCTCGACCGCCGAAATTCAGGGGATGATCAACCGCTTGCAGGAGCAGAGTGCCCGCGCAGTCAGCGCCATGGCGCAGGGGCGCAACCAGAGTCTGGAGGTGGTGAACCAGGCTGACGAGGCCAACGCCGCCCTCGGCCAGATCACCGCCCACATCACCCAGATCAACGACATGAACATCCAGGTCGCCACCGCTACCGAGGAGCAGTCGAGCGTGGTCGGCGAGATCAACCGCAACGTGGAAGATATCAACCAGCTCACCATGGAGACCGCCGATATCGCCCACCAGCTGACCGAGTCCAGTCGCAGCCTGCAGCAGCTCTCCGGTCAACTCGACAAGCTGGTCGGCAACTTCCGTCTGTAGTCTGTCATCCCACTTATGAAGACTCACCAGAGGGCGCTGCGGCGCCCTCTGTCATAGCCACGGCAAACGGTGACGCACGGCCATTCAAACGCCGTTATGCGGCTCTCGAAATGCCTCATAATCAGGGAAATATGAGGAGGAGTTATGGGCAAGCTGATCGTAATGATATTGCTGGGGGGCGTGCTCAGCGCCTGCAGCAGCGGGCCGGTACGGGTACACGGGGCGGATGTCAGCGTGGACGATACCCGGATCCGGGTCAGTGACGGCAGTGGTGGCTATGGCACCTTCTGCCCGCCGGGGCAGGCCAAGAAGGGGCGCTGCTAACCGGGCTCAGAAGGCCAGATAGCAAAAAGCCGCTCATTCGAGCGGCTTTTTTATCCAAGCGGGGAAGAAAATTACTTTTTCTTCTTGGCCTTGGCGTTCGGCAGGTCGGTGATGGAGCCTTCGAACACTTCGGCAGCCAGACCCACAGACTCGTGCAGAGTCGGGTGAGCGTGGATGGTCAGCGCGATATCTTCGGCGTCAGCACCCATCTCGATGGCCAGACCGATTTCACCCAGCAGTTCACCGCCGTTGGTACCCACGATGGCACCACCGATGACGCGGCCGCTCTCCTTGTCGAAGATCAGCTTGGTCATGCCGTCAGAACAGTCGGAAGCGATGGCGCGACCGGAAGCAGCCCACGGGAAGGTGGCGACTTCGAAGTTCAGACCTTGTTGCTTGGCCTCTTTCTCGGTCAGACCGACCCATGCCATCTCTGGCTCGGTGTAGGCGATGGACGGGATCACTTTCGGGTCGAAGTAGTGCTTCTTGCCCGCGATCACTTCGGCGGCAACGTGACCTTCGTGAACACCTTTGTGCGCCAGCATCGGCTGACCCACGATGTCACCGATGGCGTGGATGTGCGCCACGTTGGTACGCAGCTGCTTGTCCACCTCGATGAAACCGCGCTCGGTCACGGCAACGCCAGCCTTCTCGGCATCCAGCATCTTGCCGTTTGGCACACGACCTACGGCAACCAGCACGTTGTCGTAACGAACCGGCTCGGCCGGGGCGTGCTTGCCTTCGTAGGAGACGTACAGGCCGTCTTCACGGGCTTCAACTGCGGTGACCTTGGTCTCCAGCATGATGTTGAATTTCTTGGCCACACGCTTGGTGTAGATCTTGACGATGTCTTTGTCGGCAGCCGGAACCAGCTGGTCGGCAAATTCCACCACGTCGATCTCGGAACCCAGAGAGGAGTAAACGGTACCCATCTCCAGCCCGATGATGCCGCCACCGATAACCAGCAGTTTGCCGGGAACGGTTGTCAGCTCCAGCGCATCGGTAGAGTCCCATACGCGCGGGTCATCGTGGGGGATAAACGGCAGCTTCACCGGACGGGAACCGGCGGCGATGATGGCGTTGTCGAAGGTAACGGTGGTCTTGCCCTCGTCGTCGGTCACTTCCAGGGTGTTCGGGCCGGTAAATTTACCGAAGCCGTTAACAACCTGAACTTTACGCATCTTGGCCATGCCAGCCAGACCGCCGGTCAGCTGGTTGATAACCTTCTCTTTCCACAGACGGATCTTGTCGATGTCGGTCTTGGGTTCGCCGAAGACGATGCCGTGCTCGGCCAGCGCCTTGGCTTCTTCAATCACTTTGGCAACGTGCAGCAGCGCCTTGGAGGGGATGCAGCCCACGTTCAGGCAGACGCCACCCAGGGTGGAGTAACGCTCGACGATAATAGTATCCAGACCCAGATCGGCTGCACGGAAAGCAGCGGAATAACCGGCAGGGCCAGCACCCAGTACTACGACCTGGGTTTTGATTTCTTTACTCATCATGACCTCTTTGTCGTTCTTATATCCCCGGACAGCGCAGTCTTATGCCTTCTTTTCGTTGTAAAACAAGGCGGCTGCAGCCGTGAAAAAACGGGGCAAGTTTACGATCATGTTAATGAAATGAGAAGTAAAAAGGGCAGGCTCTGGGCCCGCCCTCTCACTTACAGGACCAGTCGACGAATGTCGGACAGCACGCCGTTCATGGTGGTGATGAAGCGAGCCCCATCGGCACCATCGATCACGCGGTGGTCGTAGCTCAGAGCCAGCGGCAGCATCAGGCGCGGCGCGAACTCTTTGCCGTTCCACTTCGGCTTCATCTCGGACTTGGAGACACCGAGGATGGCCACTTCCGGCGCGTTGACGATCGGGGTAAAGCTGGTACCGCCGATGCCACCCAGACTGGAGATGGTGAAGCAACCGCCCTGCATGTCGGCAGCGGTCAGCTTGCCGGCACGAGCCTTCTTGGAGATCTCGGCCAGATCGCGAGACAGCTCCATGATGCCCTTCTTGTTAACATCGCGCACTACGGGCACAACCAGACCGTTGGGGGTATCCACCGCCACACCGATGTGGATGTACTTCTTCATGATCAGCTTGCTGCCATCTTCGGACAGGGAGCTGCAGAAGCGCGGGTGAGCTTCCAGCGCCTTGGCGGCAGCTTTCAGGATGAACACCAGCGGGGTGATCTTCACGTCCGACTTCTGCTTCTCGAGCATCGCGTTCTGCTCTTTGCGGAACGCTTCCAGCTCGGTGGTATCGGCTTCGTCGAACTGGGTGACATGGGGGATCATGACCCAGTTGCGGTGCAGGTTCGGACCGGAGATCTTCTGGATGCGGGTCAGATCGACCTCTTCCACATCACCGAACTTGCTGAAATCGACCTTCGGCCACGCCAGCACGCTCATGCCGTTGCCAGTACCGGTGCCAGCAGCCGGAGCAGACTCGGCGCGCTTGATGGCATCCTTCACGTAGGCTTGCACGTCTTCTTTGACGATGCGGCCCTTGCGACCGGAGGCTTTCACCTTGGCCAGATTGACGCCGAACTCGCGCGCCAGACGGCGTACTGCCGGGGAAGCGTGCACGTAAGCGTCGTTGGCAACGAAATCGGTCGCAGCGGCAGCAGCCTGGGCAACCGGAGCCGGAGCAGCGGCAACAGGGGCTGCAGCAACCGGAGCGGCAGCTTGTGCAACCGGCGCGGCGGCAGGAGCAGCGCCAGCCACTTCGAAGACCATGATCAGGGAACCGGTGGAGACCTTGTCACCCGCCTTCACCTTGATCTCTTTGACCACACCGGCGAACGGCGCAGGCACTTCCATGGAGGCCTTGTCACCTTCCACGGCGATCAGGGACTGATCGGCTTCAACCTTGTCACCCACGGCAACCATGATCTCGGTGACTTCCACTTCGTCACCACCGATATCCGGTACGTTGACCTCTTTGGCAGCAGCGGCAACCGGGGCAGCAGCCACGGGAGCTGCGGCCTGGGCCGGAGCAGCAACAGCAGCAGACGCAGCGCCAGCCACTTCAAACACCATCACCAGAGAGCCGGTAGAGACCTTGGCACCAGCGGCCACCTTGATCTCGACTACGCGGCCTGCGAACGGTGCCGGTACTTCCATGGAGGCCTTGTCACCTTCCACGGCAATGATGGACTGGTCAGCTTCTACCATGTCGCCCACGGCAACCATGATTTCAGTCACGTCCACTTCGTCGTCACCGATGTCAGGCACGTGCACATCTTTGCGCACGGCAGCGGCAGGTGCGGCGGCCGGAGCAGCAGCAACAGGAGCGGCCACTTCTGCAGGAGCAGCAGCGCCTTCGGCTTCGAAGATCATGATCTGGGAACCGGTGGCAACCTTGTCGCCCACCTTGATCAGGATCTCTTTGACGATACCGGCAGACGGGGCCGGTACTTCCATGGAGGCCTTGTCGCCTTCTACCGCGATGATGGACTGGTCCAGCTCGACCTTGTCACCCACGGCCACCATGATCTCGGTGACTTCAACTTCATCGGCGCCGATATCCGGCACCATAATCTGTTTGGACATTGTGCTTTATCCTCTTGCGTGCATCCGCGTGACCGACTGCTGTCACGCGTCTCTCGCGTTAACCTTTGCAAGGTCGTGCCGGGCAGCGAGTCCCGGCACGACACTTGATCCTCTTACGCGTACAGCGGGTTGACCTTGTCGGCATCGATGCCGTACTTGGCAATGGCGTCGGCCACAACCTGCTTGTCAATTTCGCCGCGCTTGGCCAGTTCGGTCAGGGCAGCAACCACCACGTAGAATTCGTTCACTTCGAAGTGACGACGCAGGTTGGCACGGCTGTCGGAACGGCCGTAACCATCGGTACCCAGCACACGGTAGTTCTCGGTCGGAACGAAGGCGCGAACCTGATCGGCGAAGGACTTCATGTAGTCGGTCGCAGCGATGGTGGCTTCGGAACCCAGTACCTGAGCGATGTAGGGAACACGCGCCTCAGAGGTCGGGTGCAGCATGTTCCAGCGATCCGCGTCCTGACCGTCACGGGCCAGCTCGTTGAAGGAGGTGACGCTGAACACATCGGAACCGATGCCGTACTCGCTGGCCAGGATCTGGGCGGCAGTACGCACGTGACCCAGGATGGAACCACAACCCAGCAGCTGAACTTTCGCCTTGGCACCGGCTACGGATTCCAGCTTGTAGATACCCTTGCGGATGCCTTCCTCGGCGCCTTCCGGCATGGCCGGCATGGCGTAGTTTTCGTTCAGAGTGGTGATGTAGTAGAACACGTTCTCCGGGTTCTCACCGTACATGCGGCGCAGGCCGTCCTGTACGATCACCGCCACTTCATAGGCGTAGGACGGGTCGTAGGAGATGCAGTTCGGGATGGTGTTCGCCAGGATGTGGCTGTGACCATCTTCGTGCTGCAGACCTTCGCCGTTCAGGGTAGTACGACCGGAGGTCGCACCCAGCAGGAAGCCACGGGCTTGCTGGTCACCGGCTGCCCACGCCATGTCGCCGATCCGCTGGAAGCCGAACATGGAGTAGTAGATGTAGAACGGGATCATCGGGCAGTCGTTGGTGCTGTAAGAGGTCGCAGCAGCCAGCCAGGAGGACATGGCGCCCAGCTCGTTGATACCGTCTTGCAGAACCTGACCCTGCTTGTCTTCCTTGTAGTAGGAGACGATGTCGCGGTCTTGCGGGGTGTACTGCTGACCGTGCGGGCTGTAGATACCGATCTGGCGGAACAGACCTTCCATACCGAAGGTACGGGCTTCGTCAGCGAGGATCGGAACGATGCGCTTGCCGATGGACTTGTCTTTCAGCATCACGTTCAGGGAACGCACGAACGCCATGGTGGTGGAGATTTCGCGCGCCTGCTCACCCAGCAGCGGACCGAAGGCATCCAGTGCCGGGATTTCCAGCTTGGTGGTGCTTTCGCGCAGACGGGTCGGCAGATAGCCTTTCAGGGCGGCGCGACGGTCGTGCAGGTATTTGTGCTCGGCAGAACCGGCTTCGATCTTCAGGTAAGGCAGATCGGCCAGCTGCTCGTCGGCCACCGGCAGGTTGAAGCGGTCACGCAGGTGACGCACGGAGTCCAGCTCCATCTTCTTGACCTGGTGAGCGATGTTCTTGCCTTCAGCCGCTTCACCCATGCCGTAACCCTTGATGGTCTTGGCCAGAATAACGGTCGGCTTGCCCTTGGTCTGGGTCGCCTTGTTGAACGCAGCGAACAGTTTGCGAGGATCGTGACCACCGCGGTTCAGGGCGAAAATTTCCTCGTCGGTCATATCTTTGACCAGCGCGGCAGTTTCCGGATAACGGTTGAAGAAGTGCTCGCGGATGTAGCCACCGTCGCGGGACTTCATGGTCTGGTAGTCACCGTCCACGGTCTCGTTCATCAGCTGGATCAGCTTGCCGGAGGTGTCTTTCTTCAGCAGCTCATCCCACTTGCGACCCCAGATGACCTTGGTGACATCCCAGCCGGCGCCAGCGAACAGGCCTTCCAGCTCGTTGATGACCTTGCCGTTACCGACAACCGGACCATCCAGACGCTGCAGGTTGCAGTTGACCACGAACACCAGGTTGTCGAGCTTTTCACGCACGGCAACGGTCAGGGCACCCTTGGCTTCCGGCTCGTCCATCTCGCCGTCACCCAGGAAGGCGTAAACGGTCTGCTCGGAGCAATCCTTGATGCCACGGTCGGTCAGGTACTTCAGGAAGCGAGCCTGATAGATGGCGGCGATGGGGCCCAGACCCATGGAGACGGTCGGGAACTGCCAGAAGTCCGGCATCAGTTTCGGGTGCGGATAGGAAGGGATACCCTTGCCGTCCACTTCCTGACGGAAGTTGTCCAGCTGCTCTTCGGTCAGACGACCTTCAGCAAAGGCACGAGCATAGATGCCCGGGGAGATGTGACCCTGGAAGTAAACCAGGTCACCACCATCCTTCTCGTTGCGAGCACGGAAGAAGTGGTTGAAGCAGACATCATAGATGGTCGCAGAAGAAGCGAAGGAAGACATGTGACCACCCAGGTCCAGGTCTTTCTTGGACGCGCGCAGCACGATCATCATGGCGTTCCAGCGGATGATGGCGCGAATGCGGCGTTCCATCTCCAGGTCACCCGGGTAGTCCGGCTCGTCGCTGGACGGGATGGTGTTGATGTAATCGCGATTTGCCTTGGCAGCCACGTCCACACCGCTTACGCGGGCTTTCTCGGCCAACTGTTCAAGGATGAACTGAGCGCGTTGCGGACCCTCTTCACGCAGCAGGGATTCCAGAGAGGCAAGCCACTCCAGCGTTTCTATCGGGTCCACATCGTTCTTCAGGATATCAGACATGGCTGGTTCCTATGTTGTTGTGATTGCACGGCATTGCACGGCGAAGGGCGCAAGCATTCGACAATAAAGCCTTGTGGGATTAGTTTTCCTGCTGACGGATCCGACGCATGGATCGCTGGATCCGGCTGTCTTCCCTCTGCATATCCAACAAGGTGTCCTCGATAAAGGCCAGATGCTCATGACAAGCTGTTCTGGCCCGCTCCGGAGCCCCCGAAAGAATAGCCTCGATCAGATTCGCGCGATGGCGACGTATCTTGGCTACCACTCCCGGGCGGCGATTCAAAATCTCGTTATTCTGCAGAATGTTCTGTTCGAGCATCGGGCTCATGGCCCGCAGCAGGTGCAGCAGCACCACGTTGTGGGAGGCCTCGGCCACCGCCAGATAGAACTGGGTCACGGCTGCCGACTCGGCCACCAGCGAGCCCAGCTGGCCCGCCTCTTCGATGGTGGTTTGCACCTGACGAATGCGCTCGAAATCAGACCCGGTTCCCCGCAAGGCCGCGTAGTAGGCACAGATGCCTTCCAGCGCGTGGCGAAACTCCAGCAGGTCATACTGGGCTTCCGGGTGGGTACTGAGCAGTTCGAACAGAGGATCGGCCATCCCCTTGCTCAGGGCATTCTGCACATAAGTGCCGCCGCCCTGACGGCGATAAAGCAATCCGCGCGCTTCCAGTCGCTGGATGGCTTCGCGCAAGGAGGGGCGCGATACCTGAAACTGGATGGCGAGTTCCCGCTCGGGAGGCAATTTCTGCCCCGGTTGCAGGCTGCCTTCCAGAATCATCTGTTCCAGCTCGGCGACAATGGAGTCGGCCAACTTGGGTTGCGTAATCTTGCGATAGGGCATGGGGCTACTTTGTTAAATTGGTATTACCAATTTCATGGATGGGGCGAAAATTAGCAGAGCCCTTTTGAAAAGTCCACCCAAAAGATGATCTGAGTCAAGAATCACCCCCACCACTTAAGGGGTAAAACAGGGCAAACATGATTTAGCTCATAGAAAATGGTCTGACCAATATTCTTGACCTCGCTCACAAATAACATTTGCGCAACCAGAGACAAAAATGGCCTGCCAGATAGGCAAGCCATTGATTTTAAAATCCAAACTAAATTTGAATATTTACTTTAGCTGTTTAGTAATTGCCGGTAGTAATCCCACTGAAAACTGGCTCCGGGATCCGTCTTGCGCCCTGGCGCGATATCGCAATGGCCGACAATTTTTTCGTGGGTAATCGACGGATAGCGCTCCGATATGGCTCGGGTGAGCCCCGCCAGCGCCCGGTATTGAGCCTCGGTATAGGGGGTTTCGTCGGTCCCTTCCAGCTCGATGCCAATGGAGAAGTCATTGCATGCCTCCCTTCCCAGCCAGCTCGATACTCCCGCATGCCAGGCACGCTCGCCGAACGGCACATACTGCACCAGCTCGCCATCACGGCGGATCAGGCAGTGGGCCGAGACCCGCAGCTGATGGATACCGGCAAAATAGGGGTGAGCCTCCGGGTCGAGTCGTCCCATAAAGAGATCGTCGATAAAGGGACCGCCAAACTCCCCCGGCGGCAGGCTGATGCCATGCACCACCAGCAGGGAGATATCATCCGGCACGGCCCGCTCGTTGTGATGGGGAGAGGGCACCCGGCGCGCCTGCTGGCACCAGCCAGCGGCATCGATAGAGAAACAAGGTTGCGAAGCGAGTTGAGTCATCGGCTACTCGAGTTGGCTGATAAATGGCGAGACAACGAAGATACCTGATAGGCAACCCGACACCAACTCACTGAATCAAAGGGAAATGGTATGTTAGGCTGAGTCATCTTCCGCTCGATATGGATGGGGTATGCAGCACACGGCACGCTGGATGTGGTTACTGGCCTGGCTCTCTTTGATGGGCCTGCTGACCCTCTATTTTCACTCCCGCAACCAACCAAGCGTCACCGCCAGCGGCGAGCTGTTGCTGCGAGCCGACCAGAGCGGCCACTATCGTCTGGAGGGTGCCATCAACGGCCAGCCGGTGCAACTGCTGCTCGATACCGGCGCCACCCGTATCACCATCCCGCAGCAGGTTGCCGAGCGCCTCGGCCTAACCGCTTATGGCAGCAGCCAGGTCAATACCGCCGCGGGGCAGATCCGGGTCGGCAACGGCACCATCGAAACGCTGGCGATGGGGCCATTGACCTTGTACGATCTGGCCATCTTTATCAATCCGGCGGCAGACGGTGAAGAAGTGCTGGTTGGCATGAACGCCCTCGGTCGGCTGGAGCTGGTTCAAAAGGAGCGGCAACTGCTGCTCAGACCCTTGCAGGAATAAGGCATGTTTCAACAGGATGTCAGCCGCGCCGTGCGCGCCGCACTACTCGAAGATCTGGGCGATGCCCTCACCACGCTGGACCAACCGGACGCCAGCGCCGATATCACCGCCCAGCTGATCCCGGCCGACCGGATGGCCTGCGCCCGGGTCATCACCCGTGAGGCCGGTGTGTTCTGTGGTCAGCCCTGGGTGGATGAAGTCTTCGCCCAGCTCGGCGGCGACGTGAAGGTGGAGTGGAAGGTACAGGATGGGGAAGTGCTCTCCCCCAATCAGGAGCTGTTCCGCCTCCATGGCCCTGCCCGCCTGCTGCTGACCGGCGAGCGCAATGCCCTGAACTTTGTCCAGACCCTATCCGGCGTCGCCACCCTCACCGCTCGCTATGTGGCTGAACTGGAAGGCACTGACTGCCGCCTGCTCGACACTCGCAAGACCATACCGGGGCTTCGCACCGCCCAGAAGTACGCAGTCACCTGTGGCGGCGGCAAGAATCACCGCATCGGCCTCTACGACGCTTACCTCATCAAGGAGAACCATATCCTCGCCTGTGGCGGCATTGCCGAGGCAATTAGCGAGGCTCGTCATCTCAATCCGGGCAAACCGGTAGAGGTAGAAGTCGAAACGCTGGCAGAGCTGGAACAGGCGCTGGCGGCAAAGGCCGATATCGTGATGCTGGACAACTTCGACGTGACCATGATGCGGGAAGCGGTCACCATCAATCAGGGCCGCGCCAAGCTCGAAGTCTCCGGCAATGTGACGCTGGACACCTTGGCCGAGTTTGCCGCCACCGGCGTCGATTTTATCTCTGTCGGGGCGCTGACCAAGCATGTACGGGCGCTCGATCTCTCCATGCGCTTTATCCAGCAGTGAGATTCACCCCGCAGGCCTGAGCAATTACTCGACCTAACCGGATAAACAACTTGCAAAAGGCGCCATGGGCGCCTTTTCTTTATGCAGGATCCCTCAGCAAAGGAGTGTAATGACGGACCCGCTTTCACCCGTAACAAAGAGTCATAAGAGGCCACTTATTTTATGACTCGCATCAAGTTTTTGGTAAATGACATGAAAGTGGTTAACAAAGGCAGCAATCTCTGTTGCCACCCCTGACAGCTCGGATAAGATACTGACGTGCGGATGATTTTCCACCGACACTTCCCAGGAACCAAGGATAAAAGGATATTTTCCATGAAGAGCGAAATGAAGAAACAATCGGGTTTTACCCTTATTGAACTGATGATCGTGGTCGCAATCGTGGCCATTTTGGCGGCGGTAGCACTGCCGGCATACCAGAACTACACCAAAAAAGCAGCTTTTACGGAAGTTGTCATGGCTACCGGTTCAGCAAAAACAGCTGTTGAAATTTGCGGACAAGCAAAGGCAAACACGACCAATTTTAAGACTAAGTGTGTTGGCGGTAGCAATGGCGTACCAACCAATATCGCGGCCGCTAGTTCAGCTTCGAATAACTTCATCTCAATTACAACTGAGGGTGGCACCGGTAATGATGAAATTGTAATCAAGGCAACAGTTGAAACAGGGGCCGCCTCACTTCTGACTGTGGGTGAAAAAGTAGAATTACAAGGCAAGCTGCTGGACTCAGGCAAAGTCACATGGACGACTGTCTGCACCCCGGCAGAGCGCTGCTAGTACCCAATGACCTCTAGCCCTAATAGCGGCCTGGCGTTAAGCCTGGCCGCCTCTTCATTGATCAGTGAAGAGGACTCCCAGCGCTATCTGAGCCAGGCCAAGGCCCAGCGCAAACCCTTTGTGACATTTCTGATAGAGAACGAGATCCTCGACAGCAAGGCGCTCGCCGATTTCTGCGAGCTGGAGTATGGGGTACCTCTGCTGGATCTTGCCGCCTTCGATTTGGCCGAGATCCCGCAGAAGTTCCTCAATCAAAAGCTGATCGACAAGCACCACGTCCTGCCCATCTACACCCAGGGCCACACCCTCTATATCGCCATGTCGGATCCGACCAATGTGTCGGCACTGGAGGATTTCGGCTTCAGCTTCGGGCTCCATACCGAGGCACTGCTGGTAGAGGAGAACAAGCTCACCGCCGCCATAGCCAAGCTGCTGGAGAACGAGAGCGACGCCCTCGGCATGGAGGATATCGACGAATCCGAGATTTCGGATCTCGAGGTCTCCGACGAGAACAGTCGGTTGGACGAGAGCGTCAATACCGCCGATGACGATGCCCCCATCGTCAAGTACATCAACAAAATCCTGATGGATGCCATCAAGCGCGGCGCCTCCGACCTGCACTTCGAGCCCTATGAGTTCAAGTATCGGGTTCGCTTTCGCATCGATGGCATTCTGCATGAAATTGCCACACCGCCGGTCAATCTCTCCAACCGCTTCTCCGCCCGCCTTAAGGTGATGGCGCGGCTCGATATCGCCGAGCGGCGGCTGCCGCAGGATGGCCGCATCAAGCTGAAGCTGTCGCGCAACAAGTCGATGGATATGCGGGTCAACACCCTGCCCACCATGTGGGGGGAGAAGATCGTGATCCGTCTGCTCGACTCCTCGGCGGCGCGGCTCAATATCGAACAACTCGGCTTTGATGACCGGCAGAAGGCGCAATACCTGCGCGCCCTCTCCAAGCCGCAGGGGATGATCTTGGTGACCGGCCCCACCGGCTCGGGTAAAACCGTCTCGCTCTATACCGGCCTCAATATTCTCAATACCACCGAGGTGAACATCTCAACCGCCGAAGATCCGGTAGAGATCAACCTGCCCGGCGTCAATCAGGTGCAGGTCAATCCCAAGGCGGGGCTCACCTTCGCCAGCGCCCTGCGCTCCTTCTTGCGGCAAGACCCGGATGTGGTGATGGTGGGGGAGATCCGTGATCTCGAAACCGCCGAAATCGCCATCAAGGCAGCACAGACCGGGCACCTGGTGCTCTCCACCCTGCACACCAACTCCGCCGCCGAGACCTTGACCCGGATGATGAACATGGGGGTGCCGGCCTTCAACATCGCCTCCTCGGTGACCCTGATCATGGCCCAGCGGCTGGCCCGTAAACTGTGCGACCACTGCAAGGCGCCGGAGGTGGTGCCGGAAGCCGAACTACTGGAGCTGGGCTTTACCCCGCAACAGCTGGCGGCCGGCTTGCGACTGTTCAAACCGGTCGGTTGCAAGGAGTGTTCCGGCGGCTACAAGGGGCGAGTCGGCATCTACGAGATCATGCTGATGTCGGAGAACATCGCCAAATTGATCATGCAGGGGGCCAACTCGCTGCAAATCGCGGCGATTGCCCAAAAAGAGGGGATGCGTACCCTGCGTACCTCGGGGCTGGAGAAGGCCCGACTCGGGGTCACAAGTCTGGCCGAGGTCAACCGGGTCACCACCAACTAATTCGCGTGGCGAAACAGTCGCCGCTAACACTCGGTGCGTAGGTTCGATTAGCGTGGCGTAATCGGACGTTTGTGTCATAAGGGCTGGCGCCCGACCCAATTGCAGGATGCAAAGATGGCAACCCTAACCAAGAAGAACAATGCCCCCAAAAAAGTCTTCGCCTTCCGCTGGCACGGGGTAAACCGCAAGGGGCAGAAGGTCTCCGGCGAGCTACAGGCCGACAGCATCAACACTGTCAAGGCCGAGCTGCGCAAGCAGGGGGTCAACGTCACCAAGGTGGCCAAGAAGTCCCAGGGGCTCTTCTCCAAGGGCGGCGCCAAGATCAAACCGATGGATATCGCCATCGTCTCCCGCCAGATCACCACCATGCTTTCCGCTGGCGTACCACTGGTGCAGAGCCTGCAGATCATCGCCCGCAGCCACGAGAAAGCCTCGATGCGCGAGCTGATGGGGCAGATTGCCGCCGATGTGGAGACCGGCACCCCCATGTCGGAGGCGCTGCGCCGTCATCCCCGCTACTTTGACGATCTCTACTGCGATCTGGTGGAAGCCGGTGAGCAATCCGGTGCGCTGGAGACCATCTACGACCGCATCGCCACCTATCGGGAAAAGTCGGAGGCGCTCAAGTCGAAGATCAAGAAGGCGATGTTCTACCCCACCATGGTCATTCTGGTGGCCATCGTGGTGACCTCCATCCTGCTGCTATTCGTCATTCCGCAGTTCGAGGATATCTTCAAAAGCTTCGGCGCCGAGCTGCCGGTGTTCACCCAGTTTGTCATCGGCATCTCCCGCTTTATGCAGAACTGGTGGTATGTCTTCTTTGGCGGCACGGCCCTTGGCATCTTCCTCTATGTACGGGCTTGGCGCGCCTCCCAGAAGGTAAGAGACAACACCGACAAGTTTGTACTCACCATTCCGGTGGTCGGGATGATCCTGCACAAGGCGGCGATGGCCCGCTTTGCCCGCACTCTGTCGACCACCTTCTCCGCTGGTATCCCGCTGGTGGATGCGCTGATTTCGGCTGCTGGGGCCTCCGGCAACTATGTCTATCGCACCGCGGTAATGGCCATCCGCAACGAGGTGGTGGCAGGTATGCAGATCAACGTGGCGATGCGCACCGTCGATCTCTTCCCCGACATGGTGATCCAGATGGTGATGATCGGTGAGGAGTCCGGTGCCATCGATGATATGCTCTCCAAGGTCGCCACCATTTTCGAACAGGAGGTGGATGATCTGGTCGATGGCCTCACCAGCCTGCTGGAACCCCTCATCATGGTGGTACTCGGGGTGCTGGTCGGCGGCATGGTTATCGCCATGTACCTGCCCATCTTCAAGCTTGGCGACGTGGTAGGCTGATTCATCAGGGCATGGCACCACCGCCATGCCCTCCCCCTCATTTAATGACTGACGGTTGGTTATGACACTTCTTCTCGAGCTGGCTCACGGCTTGCCCTGGCTCTACTTCTCGCTGGTTTTTCTCTTCTCCCTGATGATCGGCAGCTTCCTCAACGTCGTGATCCATCGCCTGCCCATCATGCTGGAGCGGGAGTGGCAGGCCGAGTATCGCAGCTACTTCGCCCCCGATGAGGAGGCCACTGCGCCAGAGCGCTACAACCTGATGGTTCCGCGCTCCGCATGCCCTCACTGTGGTCACGCCATCACTGCGCTGGAGAACATCCCGCTGCTGAGCTGGCTCTGGCTCAAAGGGCGTTGCCGCGACTGTCAGGCACCGATCTCGGCCCGCTATCCGCTGGTGGAACTGCTGACCGCCCTGCTCTCGGTAGCTGTTGCTATGGTGATTACACCAGGATGGAGCACGCTGGCCGCCCTGCTGCTCACCTGGATACTGGTTGCCCTCACCTTTATCGATCTCGACAAGATGTTGTTGCCAGACCAGCTCACCTTGCCACTGCTGTGGGGCGGGCTGCTGTTCAATCTGGCAGGTGGTTTCGTGCCGCTGGCTGATGCCGTGATTGGCGCCATGGCGGGCTATCTGGTGCTCTGGAGCCTCTACTGGGCCTTCAAGTTGCTCACAGGCAAGGAGGGGATGGGCTATGGCGACTTCAAGCTGCTGGCAGCCCTCGGCGCCTGGCTCGGTTGGCAGGCGCTGCCCATTATTCTGCTGCTCTCATCCCTGGTCGGCGCTGTGATCGGCATCAGCCTGATCGCCTTGCACAAACACCATCAGGGCAAGCCCATCCCCTTCGGCCCCTACCTCGCTATCGCGGGCTGGATCGCCCTGTTGTGGGGCGATACCATCACCCGCTGGTATCTCTCTACCCTGCTTTGAGCAAGAGGCCCCCATGTATGTAGTTGCTATCACAGGTGGTATCGGCAGCGGCAAAACCACTATTGCCAATCAGTTTGCCGCGCTGGGTATCGAGGTGGTGGATGCCGATGTGATCGCCCGCGAAGTGGTCGAGCCGGGCACCCCGGCCCTTGCCGCCATCGCCGACCAGTTTGGCCCGGATGTGATTGATCCGAGCGGTCAACTCGATCGTCGCGCCCTGCGCGAGCAGGTCTTCAGCGACCCACGGGCCAAAGAGTGGCTCAATGCCCTGCTCCACCCACTTATTCGCAGCGAAATGCTGCGCCAGTGTGCCGCAGCCCGCTCACCTTACTGCCTGCTGGTGGTGCCGCTGCTGGTGGAGAACAAACTCACCGGCCTCGCCAATCGGGTGCTGGTGATCGATGTGGATGAAGCCACCCAGATTGAGCGTACCTGCCGTCGGGATGGGGTATCGGCCGAGCAAGCCAAGGCCATCATCGCCGCCCAGGCGAGCCGGTCGGAGCGCCTTGCCGCGGCGGATGATGTCATCGAAAACCACAATGGCAGCGAAATGGCGATTAAAACGCGGATTTTGGCGCTGCACGAGACATATCTGGCAATTGCCTCTCAACAAGCCCGCCAAGTGTGAGTACACTAGGCCGGTTTATGGCTGGCCAGGATTAGGCATGATTTACGATTTCCCCCTCAATGAAAAAAGCCGGACCTATCTTCGTCTGGAGTCCCTGTTTTCCCAGATCCGCGACAATCTGGAGAGTGAACAATCCTGGGCACATATCGCCTTCTTCAAGGGGCTGTTCGATCTGCAGGAGTTGCTGGAGCGTGGTGACCTGCGCGCCGACCTCATCAAGGATCTGGAGCGTCTCGGCCAGCGTCTGAGCCACTGGGCCAGCCTGCCCGATGTCGATCTGGAGCAGATCAAGCAGATGCAGCAAGAGAGCAGCCAGCTCTCCCGCAACCTGCTCAACTCGCCACGCCCGGGTGCCCGCCTGAAAGAGGACCGCCTGCTCGGCTCGATCCGCCAGCGTTTCTCCATCCCCGGTGGCCTGTGTGCCTTCGATGTGCCACAGCTGCACCACTGGCTCGGAACCCCGGCCATCACCCGTCACCAGCAGATGCAGGGCTGGCTGAGCGACATCAACCTGCTGATGAATGCCATCACCCTGTTGCTGCGCCTGTGGCGCGAGTCAGGCAGTTTCAGTGAGCAGGTTGCCAGTAACGGTTTCTTCCAGGACACCGCCGAGAGCGCCGAGCTTATCCGCATCAAGCTGCCGGGCAACCTGTTCTGCTACCCGACCCTGAGCGGCCACAAGAACCGCTTCGCCCTGCGCTTTCTGCCCACCGCAGAACAGCCGATTGGCGATGTGACATTCCAGCTTGCCTGCTGTTAAGGAGACATCCTGATGGTCACCAAGGTCAAATGCCCGACTTGCCAAACCGAGCTGGAGTGGGGCCCGCAGAGTCCGTTTCGCCCCTTCTGCAGCAAGCGCTGCCAGCTGATCGATCTCGGCGAATGGGCCGATG
This sequence comes from Aeromonas sp. QDB23, assembly GCF_027707745.1. Lineage (NCBI taxonomy): Bacteria > Pseudomonadati > Pseudomonadota > Gammaproteobacteria > Aeromonadales > Aeromonadaceae > Aeromonas > Aeromonas sp. QDB23. The sequence goes on along the minus strand of NZ_JAPCJA010000001.1, from coordinate 134,166 downwards.
AAGAGAAGCGCATCCCGGGGGAGATCAACCCGGATCTGCTGCCGGAGCCGGAAGAGGGCGATCAGTGGCTATAAGCCAGTGGTCACTCACCTCTTTAAAATGAAAAAGGGCCGACGGGCCCTTTTTTCATGCTTGTTGGTTGCTATCGGCTCACGCCAGCAGACCCTGTAGCCGCGCCACAATCGGGCCATTGGCATCGGGGAAGTGGTAGTTGTGCAGCTCTGCCACCGGCACCCACAGACACTCCTGCCCCTCCTTGCCGAACGGTTCGCCGCTGAAACGGGTCACCTTCCAGATATCCAGCAAGACCTGCTTCTCGGGGTAGTCGTGCTGCAACTCCATGAAGGGAGCACAATCTTGAACCCGGATACCGATCTCTTCCCACAGCTCCCGATCCAGCGCGGTGAGCAGATCCTCGCCCGACTCTACCTTGCCACCGGGAAACTCCCAGCGATCCCCCTGATGGCGATCGGAGGAGCGTCTGGCGATGAAGATATCGCCCCGTTCATTCTCGATGACGCCAACCGCCACCCAGATCCGCTTTTTCTGTTCCATCTTGTTACCTTTGCACTCTATGCCTGACCGGACCGCTCGATGCGCCCAACCTCCGGCTGGGTGAGCGGCCGATGATGCCTGATATCTGATAACCCTTGGTCAAGTAGCGCCACCACTGTGACTTTGCCACCCTCTGACAAAAACAAGGCGGGCACCGGGCCCGCCTTGTCATGGCATTGCGTCGATCAGGTCAACTGACCGTGGCAATGCTTGTACTTCTTGCCGGAACCGCACGGGCAGGGATCGTTGCGGCCGATCTTCTGCTCATCGCGCACGAAGGTGGTGTGACCCTCTTCGCCTGCGGCCTCTTCATCGGCCAGCTGGCTCTCTGCGGCGGCATGGGTGTAGGTACGTGGAGCGGCTTCCGCCTGCTGGCGCTGCTGCTCTTCCATCGCTTCCACATCGCGCTCCTGAACCTGAACACGGCTCAGGATGCTGACCACGTCGCGCTTGAGGGTTTCCAGCATCTGGGTGAACAGATCGAAGGATTCGCGCTTGTACTCCTGCTTGGGGTTCTTCTGGGCGTAACCGCGCAGATGGATGCCCTGACGCAGGTGATCCATGGCCGCCAGATGCTCTTTCCACAGACCATCCAGAGTTTGCAGCATCACCGCTTTCTCGAAGTTGCGCAGCACCTCTTTGCCAACCAGCTCTTCCTTGTGGGCATAGAGCTTGGTGGCTTCATCCAGAATGCGCTCGCGCAGCTTCTCTTCATACAGCTTGTCATCTTCCGCCAGCCACTGTTGCAGCGGCAGATCCAGCGCGAAGTCAGCCTTCAGGCGCGCTTCCAGACCCGGCACGTCCCACATCTCTTCCAGAGACTGGGGCGGGATGTACTCGTCGATCACTGCGCCGTACACATCGTCACGGATGACGTGAATGGTCTCGGAGATGTCGTTGGTATCCAGCAGCTCGTTGCGCTGCTCGTAGACCACCTTGCGCTGGTCGTTGGCAACGTCATCAAACTCCAGCAAGCTCTTGCGGATGTCGAAGTTGCGACCTTCCACCTTGCGCTGGGCGTTTTCGATCGCCTTGGTGACCCACGGGTGCTCGATGGCTTCGCCCTCTTCCATGCCCAGCTTCTTCATCATGCCGGTCACGCGGTCGGAGGCGAAGATCCGCATCAGGGTATCTTCCATGGAGAGGTAGAAACGGGAGGAGCCCGGGTCACCCTGACGACCGGAACGGCCGCGCAGCTGGTTGTCGATACGACGGGATTCGTGACGCTCGGTACCGATAATGTGCAGACCACCGGCGGCCAGCACTTCATCGTGACGCACCTGCCAGGCGGCTTTCAGCTCGGCAATCTGCTCGCTGGTCGGATTTTCCAGCTTGGCAATCTCTGCCTGCCAGTTGCCACCCAGCACGATGTCGGTACCACGACCGGCCATGTTGGTGGCGATGGTGACCGCACCAATCTGGCCAGCCTGAGCGACGATCTCAGCTTCCATGGCGTGGAACTTGGCGTTCAGCACCTTGTGCGGAATGTTCTCCTTGGTCAGGATGCCGGAGAGCAGCTCGGAGTTCTCGATGGAGACGGTACCCACCAGCACCGGCTGACCACGGGAAACACAACCACGGATATCTTCGACGATAGCGGCATACTTCTCGTTGGCGGTCAGGTAGACCAGATCGCCCATGTCCTTGCGCACCATCGGCTTGTTGGTCGGGATAACCACGGTGTCCAGGCCATAAATCTGCTGGAATTCAAAGGCTTCGGTATCTGCAGTACCGGTCATGCCCGCCAGCTTGTTGTAGAGACGGAAGTAGTTCTGGAAGGTGATGGATGCCAGCGTCTGGTTCTCGTTCTGGATCTTCACCCCTTCCTTCGCTTCAACAGCCTGATGCAGACCATCGGACCAGCGACGACCCGGCATGGTACGGCCGGTGTGCTCGTCGACGATGACGATCTCGTCTTTCTGGACGATGTAGTCCACGTTGCGCTCGAACAGGGTGTGAGCACGCAGACCCGCATTGACGTGGTGCAACAGGCTGATGTTGGAAGCGGAGAACAGCGAGTCGTTCTCATCCAGCAGCCCCTCTTTCTTGAGCAGCTCTTCCACGAAGATCTGGCCGTTTTCAGTCAGCAGTGCCTGACGGTTCTTCTCGTCCACCGTGTAGTGACCGTCGCCGGTGTACTCTTCGGTGTCTTCCTTGTCCTGCTTGACCAGCAGCGGGATCAGCTTGTTGACGCGAATATAGAGCTCTGAGCTATCTTCGGCCGGGCCGGAGATGATCAGCGGGGTACGGGCTTCATCGATAAGCACCGAGTCCACCTCATCCACCAGCGCGTAGTTGAGCGGACGTTGGACGCGCTGCTCCGGCGAGAACGCCATGTTGTCGCGCAGGTAGTCAAAACCGAATTCGTTGTTGGTACCGTAGGTGATGTCGGCAGCGTAGGCGTCACGCTTCTGGGACGCATCCATGCCGGGCACGTTGCAATCAACGGTCATGCCAAGGAAGGCGAACAGCGGACGGTTCGCTTCCGCATCACGCTTGGCCAGGTAGTCGTTCACCGTTACCACGTGCACACCACGGCCACTCAGTGCGTTCAGGTAAGCTGGCAGAGTTGCGGTCAGGGTTTTACCTTCACCGGTCTTCATTTCCGCGATGCGGTTGGAGTTCAGCACCATGCCGCCGATCAGCTGCACGTCGAAGTGACGCATGCCGAACACCCGCTTGGAGGCTTCACGCACGGTCGCAAACGCTTCCGGCAGCAGCTGCTCCAGGGTCTCACCCTGCTCGATACGCTGACGATATTCGGCCGTTTTGGCCTGCAACTCGGCATCGGACAGAGCCTCGAACTGCGGCTCCATGGCATTGATCTGTTTTACAATTTTGCGCAAAGCCTTGAGCGTTCTGTCGTTCCGGCTGCCGATAATCTTGGTAAGCAGTGTGCTAATCATGGGTACCAACTATTTCTGGTTATAAAAGCGTTCCGTCACTGGAACTGAAGAAAAAAACCTAACCCCGGCTGGCACTGAGAAAGCGTGCGGGGTTGACCTGACGACCGTCTTTCAACACTTCGTAATGCAGATGGACCCCGGTCGCACGACCGGTACGTCCCATCAAGGCAATCTTCTGACCCTGATCAACCAGGGTGCCCACCTCGACCAGCAACCTGGAGTTGTGGGCATAGCGGGTGACCAGGCCATTGCCGTGATTAATCTCCACCATATTGCCAAATTCCGGATGACGGCCCGCCCAGCTGACAATGCCGGGCCCGGTGGCCAGAATCGGGGTTCCGGGTTTGCCACGGAAATCGACCCCTTTGTGCATCTTGGCACGCCCGTTGAACGGGTCGACCCGTCCACCAAACCCGGACGAGACCCAAACTCGCTCCTGTTTGACTGGCGTGCCGGAAATAAAACCGGCATCGGTGATATGGTGATTCATGATGAAAGATTCAAGTACCGACAGCTGCTCTTCGCGGCTGCTGAGCTGCTGGCTGAGGTGTTTCATCGAGGCTTGCAGCTCGTTGAGGCTCACTTCCAGATCTTCATCATAAGAAGGGCCGCCCATCGGGGGCAGCTCTTTGAAATTGAACTCGTCGGGATCGAGATCGGCCTGCTCGGTCAATCGTTCACCGAGGGCATTGAGACGGCCAAGCTGGCCCTGCATGGTGCCCACCTGAGCAGCCAGCATTGCCAACTGTTCACGGGCTTCGTCGCCACTCTGGTCGACGGACTGTTGTTCGGCAACGGCAAGCGCCACTTCCAGCGCCTCCATTTTCTGGTGCCAGCTCTGCCAGAGCCAACCACCACCTAGAGCCAACAGGGAGAAGAGAATACCGCCGACCCAGGCCAGACGTTGTTTGGGCAGGTGCAACTTGCGTCGCTGCTTGCCGTGGAGGATCAGGGTAATGCTCATAGAACTAAGTCTGCTCGGTCAGGTGCGGCCAGGAGCCTGCACGGGAAATAAAACCGGGAGATAATCGGTATTAAAGGATGGAGTAAACAAATGACGGAACGTCGGTGCGGAGAGAGGACCGACGTTCCGTTGCACAGCTATCAGGCCAGAACCAGACCGTTATCGTAGTAAGCGATTGGCGCTTTGTCGCCCTCACCTTCGAAGGTCACCAGTTCCCAAGCCTCCTGCTCGGCCAGCAAGGCACGCAGCAGCTTGTTGTTCAGGGCATGTCCGGTCTTGTAGGCACGGAACTCACCGATGATGCTGCGGTTACACATATAGAGGTCACCGATCGCATCCAGCATCTTGTGCTTGACGAACTCGTCCTCATAACGCAAACCGTCTTCGTTCAGTACCCGATAGTCGTCCAGTACCACGGCGTTTTCCAGGCTTCCGCCCAGCGCCAGGTTCTGGGAACGCAGGTACTCGATATCACGCATGAACCCGAAGGTACGGGCACGGCTGATCTCTTTCACGAAGGAGGCACCGGAGAAGTCCAGTACACAACGCTGATTGCGCCCTTCAAAGACCGGATGCTGGAAATCGATTTCGAGATCCATCTTGAAGCCGTTGCGATAGGGGTGGAATTCCGCCCACTTGTCACCGTCTTCAACCCGGATGCTCTTCTTGATCCGCACAAACTGCTTCGCAGCATTCTGCTCACGGATCCCGACTTCCTGCAGCAGGTAGATAAAGGGATGCGCACTGCCGTCCATCACCGGGATCTCGGGCGCGTCAACCTCGACATAGAGGTTGTCGATCCCCATCCCGGCCAGCGCGGCAGAGAGGTGCTCAATGGTAGAGACCCGCACGCCGGCTTCGTTAACCAGAGCGGTACAGAGCACGGTATCGCGCACCTGATCGGCATTGGCTGGCAGCTCCACCACAGGATTCAGGTCGGTACGCAAGTAAACGATCCCTGTGTTCACAGGCGCCGGACGGAACGTCATGGTGACTTTCCGGCCCGAATGCAGGCCGACACCAGTCGCCTGTACACTCGTTTTCAAGGTTCTTTGTCTAATCATGGGTGTACCCTAAACAGCTTAAAATCCGGACCAGATGGTCGTTGGCAGGCCATCTTAGCACATTCCTTGAACAACAAACAAACAAGAGCCATAAGAGGCTTAGTCAGCTTGCTTGCGCAGGAACGCCGGAATATCCAGGTAATCCGGTTCGCGACGAGCTTGCGGCTCGGCGTTGACCACCTTGGCCGGGGCTTCGTCCATCACACGGCCTTGCATCATGTCGCTGACCAGCGGCTGACGTACCGGGCGCTCTTGCACCTGGCTGCTCTTGACCAGAGTGATGTCCGGCTTGCGCTCGGCACCGATACCGGTCGCAACCACGGTCACACGCAGTTCGTCGTGCATTTCCGGGTCGATTACGGTACCCACAACAACGGTAGCGTTCTCGGAAGCAAAGGCCTTGACCGCGTTACCCACGGTTTCGAACTCTTCGATGGTCATGTCCATACCGGCTGTGATGTTGACCAGGATGCCACGGGCACCGGCCAGATCCACGTCTTCCAGCAGCGGGCTGGAGATGGCTTTCTCGGCCGCTTCTTCGGCACGGTCATCACCGGAGGCGGAACCGGTACCCATCATGGCGGTCCCCATTTCACGCATCACGGTACGCACGTCCGCGAAGTCGACGTTGATCAAGCCCGGACGGGTGATCAGCTCGGCAATGCCCTGTACCGCGCCAAGCAGTACATCGTTGGCCGCCTTGAAGGCGTCCAGCAGGGAGATACCGCGACCCAGCACCTTCAGCAACTTGTCGTTGGGGATGGTGATCAGGGAGTCGACGTTTTTGGAGAGCTCTTCGATACCGTGCGCGGCGAAGCCCATCCGCTTCTTCCCTTCAAAGGAGAACGGCTTGGTGACCACGGCAACGGTCAGGATGCCCATCTCGCGCGCCACTTCGGCCACGATCGGCGCAGCACCGGTACCGGTACCACCGCCCATACCGGCAGCGATGAACACCATGTCGGAACCGGTCAGCAGCTCACGCAGCGCTTCGCGATCTTCCATGGCCGCATCACGACCCACTTCCGGATTGGCTCCGGCACCCAGACCCTTGGTGATGCCACCGCCGATCTGCAGGGTAGTGTTGGCGCTGGAGTTACGCAGTGCCTGGGCGTCGGTGTTGACGGTAATGAACTCAACACCCTCAATATTTTGACGAACCATGTGCTCGACAGCGTTACCGCCGCCGCCACCTACACCGATCACTTTAATGACGGCTTCGTCAGTGTGGCTATCCATAAATTCAAACATGTTGTCTCTCCGCTTTATTTGCCTGACTCAGCAAAATTCTTAGAACTCGCCACGCAGCCAGTTGCTAACCCGTTTGACCAGGCCACCGACGCTTGCCTTGGCGGCATATTCTTTGTTGCTACCTGTGGCTTGATGGGTGCGGCCATATTGCAGCAACCCGACCGCAGTCGAGTACACCGGTGCCTGCACGTAATCACTCAAACCACGTATGTTCATGGGCTCTCCCACCCGGACCTGGCTCTGGAAGATCTGCTCTGCACACTCCACAATGCCTTCAATCTGGGCAGCGCCGCCGGTCAAGACCACACCGGCTGCCAGCTGATGCTTGACCCCCTGCGCTTTCAACTCGCTCTGTACCCGCACCAGCTCATCATTCACCATGGAGAGCAACTCGGTGTAACGGGGCTCAATCACTTCAGCCAGTGTCTGCCGTTGCAGGCTGCGCGCCGGACGACCGCCGACACTGGGTACTTCAATATTGTCTTCCTTACTGACCAGACGGCCGAGGGCGCAACCGTAGCGCACCTTGATCGCTTCTGCGTCGAGCGGCGGCGTGCCGAAGGCGTAGGCGATATCGCTGGTCACCGTGCTGCCAGCGTACGGGATCACCTTGGTGTGGCGCAGGGCACCGCCGGTAAACAGCGACATGTCCATGGTACCGCCACCGATGTCCACTACGCAGACACCCAGCTCTTTCTCGTCTTCGGTCAACACGGCATAGCTGGAGGCCAGCGCGGAGAAGATCAGTTGATCCACCCGCAAGCCGACCTTCTCCACACATTTCTCAATGTTGCGGGCCATGTCGTTGTGGCAGGTGATCAGGTGAACCTTGGCCGCCATCCGCACACCGGAGAGGCCAACCGGATTCTTGATCCCTTCCTGATAATCGATGGCAAACTCCTGAGGCAGCACATGCAGCACCCGCAACTCGTCGGAGAGGCGAACCGACTTGGCGGTGTGGATCACGTTGTCCACATCCTCCTGGGTCACCTCTTCATCGGAGATGGGCACCATACCGGTCTCATTGCGGCAGTCAATATGCTTGCCGGACAAACCCAGATAAACCGAGCTGATCTGGCAGTCGGCCATCATCTCGGCCTCTTCCACCGCGCGGCGCAGTGACTTGACCACGGAGTCGAGGTCATTGACCCCGCCCTTCTCCATTCCGCGGGAAGCGTGACTGCCCATACCGATGACGTTGAGTTCACCGTCCGGCAATACTTCCCCGACCAGAACCGCCACCTTGGTTGTGCCGATATCCAGTCCGACAATCAAATTCCTATCTGCGGTGTTGGTCATGCACTTTCTCTTCGCTCTTCTTCCAGCCAACTGCCATTCCGGTGTCGTATCGAAGATCCACGTAGGCAACTTGCGCACGGGGTTCGATGACCGGGAAGGCATCGATAAACCGCTGCAACCGGAGCGCAATGTCATTGCGTCCCAGGAACAGCTTGATATTGCCATCCAGGGTCAGTTCCCAGGCATGGCGTGGGGTCAGATTCACCCCCAGCAACTTGTATCCCTTGGCAGCCAGTTGCGACTCGTACTGCCGACTCTCTTTCAACACCCGGGCGGCCTGGTCATCCGGCCCTGACAGCTGCAACAGCGGCGTCTTGACCCGATCCGGGGCACTGAATACCGTGCCCCTGGTGTTGACGAAGCGGTTGCCATTCCAGCGCGCCGCCACATCTTGTTCCGTGAGGTAGATCTTGATCTTGTTCGGCCACTTCTTTCGTACCGAGACCTGAGCTACCCATGGCAGGGCATTGAGCCGTGCCTGCAATTCGTTGACGTCCAATTCGAAGAAGTTGCGCAGCTCGGCGCCATCCAGCACGGCCATCCGCAGCTCTTCGGTTTGCAAATACTGGTGTTGCCCCTGCAGCAACAGCTCGCTCATGGGCAACCGGTTGGCATCTGTCAGCCAACCTTTAACGTCCAGCGCCGTCCGGTAGCAGCCCCATATCACCAGCAGGAAAAACACTACGCCTGCGATGAAGCCACCCTTGGTGCGCCCCTGTGCCCTTGCCTCCACCCGATCGTTCCCCGTGTAACGCGCTAATCCGGCCTTTTGACAGACCGGTTCGCCATTATATAGGCCCCGGCTTGGCGGTCAAAATACTCATTGGGCCCTCAGGCGCCAGATTTCATGCTATCTATGCTCAATTTCATATCTCCGAGACGACGGGCAAGCGCCCCGACGTTCCCGGCGCCTTGAGTCAGCACCAAATCCCCCTCGCCAATCAGGTCGGCCAGCACGGCTGGCACGTCATCTGGCGTGGCGACGAAGATGGGTTCAAGGTTGCCGCGCGAGCGAATGGAGCGGCACAGTGCTCGTCCATCTGCGCCCGGGATCGGTTCCTCACCGGCAGCATAAACCTCCAGCATCACCAGCACGTCTACCTTGGAGAGCACATCGGCGAAGTCCTCGTAGAGGTCGCGGGTGCGGGTATAACGGTGCGGCTGGAACACCATCACCAGACGCTTCTCGGGCCAACCGGCACGGGCGGCGTTGATGGTGACCTTCACTTCACTCGGGTGGTGACCGTAATCGTCCACCAGCATCGCCTTGCCGCGGCCGGTCTCAAACTCGCCATACTGCTGGAAGCGACGGCCGACCCCCTCAAATTTGGCCAGCGCACGGATGATGGCCTCATCGCTGACACCGTCCTCAGTCGCGACAGCTATCGCCGCTGCGGCATTCATTGCGTTGTGAATCCCCGGCAAATTGAGGGTGACCTGCAGTTCACCCGCCTCTTTGCGGCGAACCCGGAAACAGCTGTGGTTGGTGGTCTGGACAAAATCCAGCACCTGCACATCAGCATCGTCAGAGAGACCGTAGGTCAGGGTCGGGCGGGCAATCTCGGGCAACATGCCACGGATCACCGGATCATCGATGCAGACCACCGCCAGTCCGTAGAAGGGCAGATTGTGCAGAAACTCGATGAAGGTGGCCTTCAGCTTGGAGAAGTCACCGCCGTAGGTATCCATGTGATCCGCTTCGATGTTGGTCACGATAGAGACCATCGGCTGCAGATGCAGGAAAGAGGCGTCGCTCTCGTCCGCCTCGGCAATCAGATAGCGGCTGCTGCCCAGGCGGGCATTGGTGCCGGCGCTGTTAAGCAGGCCACCGATGACAAAGGTCGGGTCGCGGTCAGCTTCGGCATAGATGCTCGCCACCAGACTGGTGGTGGTGGTCTTGCCGTGGGTACCGGCGATGGCGATACCGTGACGGAAACGCATCAGCTCGGCCAGCATCTCGGCGCGGCGCACCACCGGGATCCGCAATTCGCGGGCGGCCAGCAGCTCAGGGTTGTCCTGCTTGATGGCGGTAGAGACCACCACCACGCTGGCACCCTCGACGTGTTCGGCACTGTGACCGACGAAGATGTGAGCGCCCAGTCCGGCCAACCGTTCGGTCACGGCGTTGCGAGCCAGATCAGAACCCGTTACCTGATACCCTTCGTTGGCAAGCACTTCGGCGATCCCGCCCATACCGGCACCACCGATGCCGATAAAGTGGATGCGACGCACGCGGCGCATTTCGGGGATCACAGTACGCAGTTTTGCCAGTTCAACCTTGGTCATAATCGTCTCTTTAGTCTGCCGCAGGCCATGTGCCGTCAAAGCGCTGCTGCACGGCGGCATCAATACATACAGGTACAAGGCTGCACGGTGTCACCGCTGCAACCTTGCTCATCAATCTTTACCACTCTGCCCGGTTGCGAGCTGTTTGCACTCATCGGCAACCCGCTCGGCCGCATCGGTAATGGCGACGCGACGAGCCGCTTTCGCCATGTTAAACAGGGTCTCCCTGCGACCAGCCAGCCAGGTCAGCCGCGCCGCCAGTGATGCAGTATTCAGCTCGGACTGGGGCAGAAACTCGGCCGCACCACCGTCGACCAGGGTCAGGGCGTTACGGGTCTGGTGATCATCCACCGCATGGGGCAGCGGCACGAAAATGGCAGCCACACCGGCGGCAGCCACTTCGGAAACGGTCAGGGCACCGGCACGGCAGACCACCAGGTCGGCCCAGGCGTAGGCACTGGCCATATCCTTGATAAATTCGCTCACCTCGGCATTGATGCCGTGCTGGGCATAGGCAGCAGACACAGTCTCTGCATTGCCCTTGCCACACTGGTGACGCACTTCAATGGGCACACCGGCAGCCGCCACCGCAGCAGGCACCTGCTCGTTGAGCACCCGGGCCCCCAGACTGCCACCGACGATCAGCAGATGCAGCGGCTCGGCTCCACTGCGCAGTTGCGGATCCGGCAGGGCGACCACTTCAGGACGCACCGGATTACCGACCACGGCGGTACGACGGCTCGGCGCGAAGGCGCCCGGAAATGCCATCAGCACCCGCCTGGCGATACGGGCCAGCAGCTTGTTGGTCATGCCTGCAGCGGCATTTTGCTCATGGAGCAACAACGGGATGCCGGAGAACCAGGCCGCCACGCCACCCGGGCCAGAGGCAAAACCGCCCATGCCGAGCACCACGTCAGGGCGAACGGTCTTGAGCACCTGACGCGCCTGCAGAATCGATTTGACGATGCGATAGGGCGCCACCAGCAGTCGCTTGATGCCGTTGCCACGCACCCCCTGAATATCGATGAAGGAGATGGGATAACCGTGGGCGGGCACCAGCTCCGCCTCCATCCGGTCGGCAGTGCCGAGCCAGTGGACAGTCCAGCCCTGGGCCTTCAGGCGATCGGCCACGGCCAGACCGGGGAACACATGCCCACCGGTACCACCTGCCATCACCAACAGAGTCTTGCTCACTAAACCTCCCGCACGCGCGCCTGGGCTGTCGCCTGACGCAACTCAAAATCGATTCGAATCAACATGCTCACCGCCACCGCCATGATGATGAGACTGGAACCACCGTAACTGACCAGCGGCAGGGTCAAGCCCTTGGTCGGCATCATGCCGCTGGCCGCGCCAACGTTGACGAAGGTCTGGAAGCTGAACCAGATGCCGATGCCGATGGCCAGATAGCCGTCATAGAGCCGCTCTGCCACCAGCGCGCGATGCCCCAGCTTGAGCGCCTTGATCGCCAGCGCAAAAATCAGGAACAGGGCGCCCAGCACCCCGACGTACCCCAGCTCTTCACCGAGGATCGCAAACACGAAGTCGGTGTGCGCTTCCGGCAGGTACTCCATCTTCTGGATGGAGTTGCCAAGCCCTTCGCCAAACCAGCTGCCACGGCCAAACGCCATCAGCGACTGGGTCAACTGGTAGCCGCTGCCGAACGGATCGGCCCAGGGATCCATAAAGGAGGTCACCCGCCGCATCCGGTAGGGCTCGACGATGATCAGCATCACCACCGAGCCGAGGCCCGCGCCGATCAGGGTCAAAAACTGTCCCAGTCGGGCACCGGCCAGAAACAGCATGCCAAACGAGGTAACAAACATCACCACGGTGGAACCCAGGTCCGGCTGCAACAGCAGCAAGACCGCCAGCACCCCGAACACCGCCAGCGGTTTCAAGAAGCCGATCCAGGCTTCACGTACTTCGCTCTGGCGCCGCACCAGATAGCCGGCCAGATAGACAAACAGCGCCAGCTTGCCAAACTCGGCAGGCTGCAGGTTGAAGGGGCCGAGCGGCAACCAGCGCACCGCACCGTTAACGTTGCGCCCCACCAGCAGCACCAGCACCAGCATCAAGATCGCCAGCAGCAACATGGGGCCGTTGTGCTGTTGCCAGCGCGCCATCGGCACCTGCAACACAAACCAGGAGATACCGAGCGCCATCACCAGAAACAGGGCGTGACGCTTCACGAACATGAAGGGGTCATCCCCCAGCGCAATCCCCTCGGGGATCGACGCCGAGGCCACGATGACCACCCCGACCGCCATCAGGGAGAGCGCCAGCAGTACCAGCTGCCGATCGTAGAGACCGGCAGGACGCGCCGGTAACAACCAGCGCTGGAACAGACCTGCTGCCGCGCGAAGGGCGTTCATAGCGCCAGCACCATCTCGGTGAAACGATCGCCACGCACCTCGAACGACTTGAACTGATCGAGGCTGGCACAGGCTGGCGCCAGCAGCACCCAGTCACCGGGCCGGGCATCGGCTGCCGCCTTGGCGACCGCAGCGGCCAAGTCGGCCACCCGTTCGGTCTGCTCGCCCAGTGCCAACAGCACCTCGGCATCCTGACCGAAGCAGTACATGTGATCGATCTGGTTGCCCAGCAGCGCCTGGATCGGGCCAAAATCCTGCCCCTTGCCCTGACCACCGGCCAGCAGCAACAGGCGCCCCTTGACCGACTCGCGCACACCGGCAACGGCAGCCAGCGTGGCTCCCACGTTGGTGGCCTTGGAGTCGTTGATCCAGCGCACCCCGTTCACCTCGCGCACGAAGCGGGCACGATGGGGCAAGCCCTCGAAGCGGCGCAGCACGGTGAGCTGGGCTGCACGGGGAATGCCAACTGCATCGCACAGCGCCATGGCGGCCAGCGCATTGGCCTGATTGTGGGCGCCGACGATCTTCATCTCGTCCACCGCCAGCAGCGGTTCGCCGTGCAGGGTCAGCCAGTAGCGGCCATCCAGCAGGCAACGGCCATAGCCATTGCAGTCGAGACCGAAGCTCTGCCACACCTGACCCACATCCGGCAGGGTCTGGGCATCGTCGCGATTGACCAGAATGTGTTTGGAGTGCTGATGGATCTCCATCTTGGCGGCGCGATAGTCGGCCATGCCCTGATAGCGATCCATATGATCCTCACTGAGGTTTAACACCACGGACGCGGCAGCACGCAGGCTGTAGGTGGTCTCGAGCTGGAAGCTGGAGAGCTCCAGCACGCAGAGATCCATCGGCTGCTTGAGCAGCTCCAGCGCCGGGATGCCTATATTGCCACCCACACCGACCTTGAGGCCCGCCTCGGCAATCATCTCGCCCACCAGGGTAGTGACGGTGCTCTTGCCGTTGGAGCCGGTGATGGCGATGACCGGGGTCTGGGTCTCGCGGACAAACAGCTCGATATCCCCGATGATCTGCACGCCACGCTCGGCGGCGGCTTTCAGTTCGGGGGTCGCCAGCGCGATACCCGGGCTCGCGACGATCATGTGCGCCTGCTTGAGCAGCGCCTCGTCGAGCCCATGGATCAACTCCACTTCCGGCGGCAGTTGATCCTTGCCGGGCGGGTTGGCGCGGGTATCCATCACCAGTGGCGTGACGCCACGGCCGAGGAAGTAATCGACACAGGAGAGTCCGGTTTTGCCCAATCCGATGATGATGACCATGGTCTTACCTCACCTTCAGGGTGGCAAGACCCAGCAGCACCAGCACGAGGGTGATGATCCAGAAGCGCACGATAACGCGCGGCTCCGGCCAGCCCTTTTTCTCGTAGTGGTGATGGATCGGCGCCATGCGGAAGATCCGCACGCCGCGCAGCTTGTATGAACCCACCTGCAGGATCACCGAGACGGTCTCCATCACGAAGACGCCGCCCATGATCACCAGCAGGAACTCCTGACGAACCAGCACGGCGATGGTGCCGAGCGCGCCGCCCAGCGCCAGGGAACCGACGTCCCCCATGAAGACCTGCGCCGGATAGGTGTTGAACCAGAGGAAACCCAGACCCGCCCCGACGATGGCAGTACAGACGATCACCAGCTCGGAGGTATAGGGCACGTAGGGAATATGCAGGTAGTTGGCAAAGTTGACGTTACCGGTGGCCCAGGCGATCAGGGCAAAGCCCCCCGCCACCATCACAGTCGGCATGATGGCCAGACCGTCGAGACCGTCGGTCAGGTTGACCGCGTTGGAGGTACCGACGATGACAAAGTAGGTCAGCACGATAAACATCAGGCCAAGCTGCGGCATCACATCCTTGAGGAAAGGCACCACCAGCTGGGTCTGACCCTCATGGGTCGCGGTCGCATAGAGGAATACCGCCACCGCCAGCGCTACCGCGGATTGCCAGAAGTACTTCCAGCGCGCGATCAGGCCGTCGGTATTCTTGCGCACCACCTTCAGGTAGTCGTCGGCAAAGCCGATGGCGCCGTAGGCACCCAGTACGAACAGCACCAGCCAGACATAGGGGTTGTCGAGGCGGCACCAGAGCAGCACAGACGTGAAAATCGCCGCAATGATCATCAGGCCACCCATGGTCGGGGTACCCCGCTTGCTGAGGTGGGACTCGGGACCGTCGTTGCGGATCACCTGACCGAATTTCAGGATCTGCAGGCGGCGAATGAGGCGCGGCCCCATCCAGAGCGCAACCCCCAGTCCGGTGATGATCGACAGGATGGCGCGAAACGTCAGGTAGGAGAAGACGTTGAAGAAGGTGAAGTGCGGGGTGAGCAGTTCAGCCAGCCAGACTAGCATGTGGCTGACTCCTGATGGCCTTTGACCATCTCGACGATATCTTCCATACGGGAGCCACGGGCGCCCTTGACCAGAATCGAAATTTCCTGATGTGTATTTATCATTTGCGCAAGCACTTCAAACAACGATGCCTTGTTATCGAAATGTCGGCCCGCCGCGGCATCTGCGGTGTGACGACTCTGTTCCCCCACTGTCAGCACGGCATCCAGGCCGCGCTCGCGGGCATGACGGCCAACCCGGGCGTGTTGCTCGGCAGACTCCTCACCCAGTTCCCGCATATCACCGAACACCAGTACCTTGAAGCCGCCCATGGCGGTCAGGGTATCGATGCCCGCCAGCACGGATTCCACGCTGGCATTGTAGGTATCATCCACCAGGGTCAGACCGCCCCAGCGCTGCACGCAGAAACGCCCCTTGACCGGTGCCATCTGCTCCAGCCCCGCCTTGACACAGGCGAGGGATGCACCAAGGGCCAGACAGCCCGCGGCGGCAGCCAGCGCGTTGGCCACGTTGTGGCGACCCGGGATCGCCAGAGTCAGGCTCAGTTCGCCCTGCGGGGTCACCATCTCGAACTCGGCGCAGCCTTGCTCGTTAAGCACCATGTCGCGCGCGTGGAACGGCTGGCTCTGATCTTCGATGGAGAAAGCGCACTGAATGCCGCGCTCCCGCCACTTCGGCCAGAATTCGTTGTCGGCATTGACGATGGCGGTGCCACCCTCGCTCAACCCCTCAAAAATTTCGCTCTTGGCGTGGAACACCCCTTCCAGCGAGCCGAAGCCCTCCAGATGGGCCGCCGCCACGTTGTTGATGATGGCGGCATCGGGTTTGGCCAGTGAAGTAGTCCAGGCGATTTCGCCCGGATGGTTGGCACCGAGCTCCATCACCGCAAACTTGTGCTGCGGTTCGAGGCGCAGCAGGGTGAGCGGCACGCCCACCTCGTTGTTGAAGTTGCCAGCGGTGGCCAGCACCTCCCCTTCGTGGCGCAGGATGGCGGTCGCCATCTCCTTTACCGTGGTCTTGCCGCAGCTGCCGGTAATGGCCAGCACTTTCGGGTTGATGCGCTCGCGCACCAGCTTGCCGAGTCGGCCCAGCCCCTTGAGGCTGTCGGCCACCACCAGCTGGGGGATAGCCAGCGGCAGTTCACGCTCTACCAGCAGGGCAGAGGCCCCTGCCTGAACGGCCTGCTCGCAAAAATCGTGGGCATCGAAGCGCTCGCCGCGCAGGGCAACGAACAGGGCACCCGCGCCCAAAGTGCGGGTGTCGGTACTGACGACGGTGATCTCGCCATCGTCACCAATCAGACGGGCATCGAGTACCTGCGCCAGATCGGCAAGCCTGAGGGTCATCATTTGAATGACTCCAATAATGTGTGCAAGGCGGCCGCGACGGTTTCCCGGTCGCTGTAGTGCCGCTTGTCGGTTCCAATGATCTGATAATCCTCGTGACCCTTACCGGCCACCAGGATGATGTCCTGTTTGCTCGCCTGACCGATGGCCAGCGCAATCGCCTTGACCCGGTCGTGCTCCACCTGCACCGCAGCAGGATCGCGAAGGCCCGCCACCATGTCGGCCATGATCCGGGCCGGCTCCTCGGTACGGGGATTGTCGTCGGTCAGGATCACGCGATCCGCATACTGCTCGGCCATCGCTGCCATCATGGGGCGCTTGCCGCGATCGCGGTCGCCACCACAGCCAATCAGGCACCAGAGCTGGCCGGTGCAGTGCACCCGCAGAGCCTGCAATGCCTTCTCCAGCGCATCCGGGGTGTGGGCGTAATCGACCACCGCCAGCGGCGTATCACCACCGCCGAAACACTCCATGCGACCGGTCACCGGCTGCAATTGAGGCGCTGTCGCCAACAGCTCGTGGAAGTCGTAACCGAGCACCAGCATCACGCCCATCGCTGCCAGCACATTGCTGACGTTGAAGCGCCCAAGCAAGGGGGCGGATAATACACCATTCCCCCAGCTGGAGTTAATCTGCGCGCGAAAACCTTGCTGGTGAAAATCGAGCTGCTGCGCCGTTAGCTGACGGCCAGAATGGTGTTCAATCGGGCCATCCACACTGAAGGCCACCGCTGCCGGGTATTTTTCTAGCCACTTGGCACCCAACTCGTCATCACGGTTGATCACCGCATTCGACTCATCGACCAGCTGCAACAGCTGCTCCTTGGCCGCGCCATAGGCTTCCATGGTGCCGTGATAGTCGAGGTGATCCCGGCTCAGGTTGGTGAAGACAGCGGCGGCAAACGGCAGCGCGGCGACACGGTGCTGCACCAGACCATGGCTGGAGACCTCCATCGCCACCAGATCCGCGCCCTGAACTTGCAGCGCAGCCAGATTGGCTTGCACCTGCACGGCGCTACCGGTGGTGTTTTCCGCTTCGATCAGATTGCCAAACAGGCCGTTGCCGATGGTGCCCATCACGCCCGCTTTGCCACCCAGCAGGGTGCGCCAGTTGGCGACCAGCAACGCGGTAGTGCTCTTGCCGTTGGTGCCGGTGATCCCGACCAGAGCCAGTTTTTTTGCTGGCTGGTCGTAGAAATAGCCGGAGAGCGCAGAGAGGTGAACGGGCAGATCCCGCATCCCGATACAGGGAACGGAAACCGCTGGCGCGATAAATTCACCATCCTCCTCAAACACAACAGCGGTCGCTCCCTGAGCCACCGCCTGTTCGATAAACCGTCTGCCATCCACCTGATGACCACGAATGGCCACGAAGAGCGAGCCGGGGCCGACCCGCCGACTATCCAGCTGGATATCGGTCAGGGTGAGCGCCGGCGCCTGGATGCCGAAGGGGCGCAGTAATGCATCAAGTGCGCGGGACAAGAGAAGCCTCCGTACGGGCAAGTTTGGTGGGTACCGCTGGCGGCACCGCATCGGGACGAATATTGAAGAGCTGCAGCACCCCGCCCATGGCCTCTGCAAACGGTGGGGTCGCCACGGCGCCGCCATAATAGGCGCTGCCTTTTGGCTCGTTGATCACCACCACCATAACGAAACGGGGATCACTGGCGGGCGCGAAACCGGCAAACCAAGCCATGTAATCCTTGCCGTAGCCACCGGCGACGGCGACCTTGGCGGTACCACTCTTGCCGCCGACCCGATAGCCCGGGATCTTGGCTTTTGGAATGGCGTTGTCGACCACGTACTCCAGCGCCTGCAACATGGCAGAGGCGTTGTTGTGGTCGATCACCTGCTCACCCTTGGGCGGCGTAGTCACCTTGACGATGGAGAGCGGCACCCGTTTGCCCTTGTTGGCCAGGGTGGCGTAGGCGGAAGCCAGCTGCAGCGGAGTGACCCGCAGGCCATAACCGAACGAGAGGGTCGCCCGTTCGATATCGGACCAGCGACGGCGCTGGGGCAGCATGCCGCTGCTCTCACCCATCAGCCCGCTGCCGGTATCCATGCCGAAACCGAACATGCTGAGGGTGTTGATCATCTCCTGCGCCGGCATCCGCAGCGCGATGCGCGACATACCGATGTTGGAGGAGTAGCGCAGGATGTCGTAGAGGTTGGTCGCCTTGTGGATACTGACGTCCTTGATCTGCTTGGCCCCGATAAAGAGCGGCCCGCCCTGGATGGTGTCTTTCCAGCTGGTCACACCAGCTTGCAAGGCACTGAGCAAAATCAATGGTTTGATGGTAGAACCCGGCTCGTAGGTATCGGTCACCACCCGGTTGCGCACCCGGAAGCTCTGGTACTGGCCGCGGTTGTTCGGGTTGTAGGAGGGGGTGTTGACCATCGCCAGCACTTCACCGGTCTTGATATCCAGCATCACCATGGAGCCGGAGGTCGCCTTGTTCTCGTCGGTTGCCCGCTTGAGCGCACGGTAGGCCAGTGCCTGCACCCGCTGATCGATACTGAGCTGCAGATCGTTGGCGTTCTTGCCCTCTTTAACGAGGCCAAGCCGCTCGATGACCCGCCCCTGACGATCCTTGCGCACCCGCATCTCGCCGGGTGTGGCTGTCAGCCACTCGTTGTAGCTGCGCTCAATCCCTTCAATACCGCTGCCATCGATGTTGGTCACCCCCACCAGATGGGCACTGATCTCGCCGGTCGGATAGAAGCGGCGCGCTTCGGGACGCAGGTAAATGCCACCCAGCTTGAGCCCCTTGATATATTCCGCCACGGCAGGGGTCACCTGACGCTGAAGATAGACGAAGCGCTTGCTGGGGTTGGCGATGCGATGCTTGAGGGTATTGATATCGAGCTTGAGCACAGCGGAGAGCGCCAGCCAGGCTCGCTCATTATTGATGGCGCCGGATTCGTGGACGGTCTTGGGATCGGCCCAGACCGCTTCGACCGGCACCGAGACCGCCAGCTGCTCGCCGTTGCGATCGGTGATCATACCGCGCACCGCCTGGGTGGAGGTGGTTCGCAGGGAGCGCATGTCCCCCTCCTGACGCAGACGATCCGGATTGATCACCTGGATCCAGGCCAGACGCAGGATCAGACCCACAAACGCGATGCCGATAAACACCGCAAGCGTGCGAAAGCGCCACGGATAGATCGATGGCGCTTTGACAGTCGCTTTGGCAGCTTTGGCTGTAGCCTTGCGTTTCATGGTTGGGTAATTACCTTCTCGGTGGTCACCAGCGGACGACCCATCTGCAACTTGTCCATCGCCAGACTCGCCACCCGGGAATGTTCAGCCAGGGTGCCCTGCTCCAGCAGCAGGTGGCGCCATTCGATATTGAGGCGATCCTCTTCTGCCATCAGATCGTTCTGCTGGGCCGTCAGACCGCGGGTCATGTTGGTCACCAGGATCACGGCAAACGCGGTCACCAGCACGGCGACCGACAGAAAAATCTGCAGCTTGTGCCGCCAGAGATCGGCAACAATCTCCTTGGCCAGATGAACACGCACTTCGCTCATCGCTTACTCCGCCAGCCGCTCGGCAACGCGCAGCACCGAGCTACGTGACCGACTGTTTTCAGATACTTCATGATCAGAAGGCTTGAGCGCCTTGCCGACCGACTTCAATTTGCGACCGCCAGCGAGCTGGGCTTCGGTCAGCGGAATGCCGTAAGGCACTTCCGGCCCCTTCTCGTGCTTGCGGATGAAATGCTTCACCAATCTGTCTTCCAGCGAATGGAAGCTGATCACCGACAGACGGCCATGCGGTGCCAACACTTCCAGCGCACCGTTGAGCGCGGTTTCGATCTCGTCCAGCTCGCTGTTGATATAGATGCGAATGGCCTGGAAGCTGCGGGTTGCCGCATGCTTGCCCTTCTCCTTGCTCGGATTGACCCGGGCAATCATCTCCGCCAGTTGACGGGTACGCACATAAGGCTCGGTCACGCGGTCGTGCACAATGGCGCGGGCGATCTTCTTGGCAAAACGCTCCTCACCGAAGGTCTTCAGCACCCAGGCGATGTCATCCACATCGGCCTTGGCCAGCCACTCGGCGGCGCTCTGGCCGGAAGTGGGATCCATCCGCATATCGAGCGGACCATCTTTCATAAAGCTGAAGCCGCGCTCGGCATCATCCAGTTGGGGTGAAGAGACCCCCAGATCCAGCAGGAAGCCATCCACCTTGCCCAGTAAACCGCGCTCATCCAGATAGGAAGCGATGCCGGAGAAGGGACCATGCACGATTTCGAAACGGGGATCCTGGATCTTGGCCGCTTCGGCGATCGCCTGGGGATCGCGGTCGATGGCGATCAGGCGGCCATTGGGGCCAAGGTGCTGCAGGATCAGACGAGAATGACCACCACGGCCAAAAGTACCGTCGACGTAGACACCGTCCGGCTTGATGGCCAGACCTTCAACGGCTTCGTGCAGCAGCACTGTGATGTGTTCAGCGGCTTGGGTCATTTATAAAGAGAAATCCTGTAGTCGTGGTGAGCTTGCCCAATCGTCCCCGGGCAGACCCAAGATGTCGTCATTGACCTGTTGTTGCCAGCGGGCTTCATCCCACAACTCAAACTTGTTGAGCTGGCCCACCAGCATGATTTTCTTGTCCAGCCCCGCATGGTTGCGCAGTGGCTGACTGAGCAGCAGACGGCCATTGCCATCCAGCTCGCATTCGGTTGCATGTCCCAACAGCAGTCGCTGCAAACGGCGCTCTTGCGGATTGATGCTGGAGAGGGTCTTGAGCTTGCGCTCGACCTCTTCCCATTCATTCAGGGGATAAAGCAGCAGACAGGGATGGGCAATATCGATGGTGCAGACCAGCTGACCGTCGCTTTCATCGCGCAGCCAATCACGGAATTTGGTCGGAATAGCCAGCCGCCCTTTACTGTCCAGGCTGATGGCATGAGCGCCACGCAACAAATTGCAGTCCCTGAAGGTGAGTGAGCAGGCAGATTGCCCCTCTAAAAACCACTTTGATCCACTTTTCCCCACGTTGAAGTTTAAGGACGTGCAGGGGGCTTTTCAAGCAAGGAGATGGGACAGAGGGAACATATTGACGCAGCATTTGCATACCGCGGATTGAGTGGGTTGATTTTCCACAAGTTATTTGGCGTTAAACTCTGGTGATTAATTGAAATAAGTGAATGAACTGAGAACAGACACAATATGCGGGTGCGAACAGCCACCCGGTGTCCTATCACTATCTATCGCTGCCATTGCGCTAAATACGAGACTATTCGACTGATTTAAAACATATAATTTCATTCAACATGGCGAGACAAAAAATATCCGACCAACGAAGCCATATTTTCTCATGCATAAAAAAGAGCCCCGCGATAAATCGCAGGGCTCTTCGGAATGAGGTCGGAGTCGGCCTGTAAGCCGGGTTCTGTACCGGGTTGCCCCGGGTAGCAATCATTCCTCTAGGCCAGCAATCGCTCGCTGGCTCAAGCAACCTACCCGCCCCCAACGCGGGCCGCGCCAATAGGGGCCTATTTGGTCTTGCTTCGGGTGGAGTTTACCGTGCCACGAACTGTTGCCAGTCGCGCGGTGCGCTCTTACCGCACCCTTTCACCCTTACCTGATCCCTTGCGGGCCATCGGCGGTCTGCTCTCTGTTGCACTGGTCGTAGGCTCACGCCCCCCAGGCGTTACCTGGCACCCTGCCCTATGAAGCCCGGACTTTCCTCCCCTCCGCCCGTCTGTCCCGAGGGACACAACGACGAAGCAGCGATTGCCCAGCCAACTCCGAGGCGCGGATTATAGCCTTGCGATACGCACGGGGTAAACCGGCAATTCCCGTTTACAGCCATTTATCGCGCTTTGACCCCCGTTTACAGGCTGAATACTCGCCGGTTCGGGGAATTGCACAGGTCAAAAAACAGTCTGTTGGCCTATTTCATCGGCTCAATAGTGCTCGAGACCGTATTTGTAGAGGGCATTCTTCTTCACGCCGTGGATCTCGGCGGTCAGGGCAGCCGCTTTTTTCAGTGGCAACTCGGCCACCAGCAGCCCCAAAGTGCGGATCGCCTCGGCCGGCAGATCCTCTTCATCTTTGGAGGCGCCAGCCACGACCAGCACGATCTCGCCGCGGCAGCGGTTGTCATCCTCACCGAGCCAGGTCAGCATTTCGGACGCTGGCAGACCGTGGATCGATTCAAAAGTCTTGGTCAGCTCGCGGCACACCACCACCTGACGTTCGCCAAGAATGCGAGCAATCGCTTCCACCGTATCCTTCACCCGGCGTGGCGATTCGTAGAATACCAGCGAGCGGGTGTCTTCAATAACCGCTTGCAGACGATCGTCGCGTCCCTTGCTCTTGGCGGGCAGAAAACCTTCAAACGCAAAGCGATCGGTAGGCAGACCGGCTGCGCTCAGGGCGGTGATGGCGGCACAGGGGCCAGGTAGCGGCACCACCTTGACCCCGGCTTCACGACAACGGGTGACCAAGTGATAACCGGGGTCGCTGATGAGCGGGGTGCCGGCATCGGAGACCAGCGCGACACTCTTGCCCTCTTTGATCCGGCCGATCAGCACATCGGCCTTCTGCTGCTCGTTGTGATCGTGCAGGGCGAAGGTCGGCACCGAGATTTGGTAGTGGCTGAGCAGGATACCGGTATGACGGGTATCTTCGGCTGCCACCAGATCGACACTGCGTAAAATATCCAATGCACGCTGGGTGATGTCCGCCAAATTACCGATCGGAGTGGGGACTATATACAGGGTTGGGATGTCACTCATGGGATCTCCGAGTGCCCCGACAATTGTGTCGCCATATTGGCCCGTTTACACTATGGGGAACTTCAACACTGGTCGGGGAATGAACTTGAACCGGGTTACAAAGCAGCTAAGTGTATCACGACTCTTCGGCATCATACTCGCGGCAGTACTGCTCGCCGCCTGTGCGTCGGAGCCCAATCAACCGTCAGGGCAGTCAGGCATGCCCTCTGCGTTCTCCAATCTGACCAAGAATGCCCAGTGGTATCTTGAGCAGGTGGACCCGGCCAAGCCGGCCGAAGCCTTTACCTGGCAGATGCTGGCGGCACGCAGCTATCTGGCGCTGGGCCAGGCCAAACCGGCCTCGGCACTGTTCCAGCAATTGCAGAAGCAGGCCAAGGAGCCCACCCAGAAGGCGCAGCTGCAACTGCTGCAAGCCCATCTGTTGCTGGCGCAGGGCCACGCCAATCAGGCGCTGATCCTGCTGGAAGGCAAACCCGAGGTGGTGCTGGATGCCGATACCCAGAAGGATTGGTATCGCCAGCGCGTGGTGCTGCAGCTCGACATCAATAACAAGTTTGGCGCAGCCAAGTCGTTGATTGCACTGGAGCCCTACCTCAACCAGAGCGAGCAGGCGACCAACCATCAGCAGATCTGGTCGTTGCTCAAAAGCATGACCCCCTCCACCCTGCAAGCGCTGGAAGAGGCGCCGGCCCCTGATGTGACTACCGGCTGGCTGCGACTGGCGGCACTGGTCAACGAGTTTGGCGCCCAGCCGAACCTGCTGGCCCGCCAGCTGGCAGGCTGGAAGCGCGATTTCCCCAACCATCCGGCCCAGAAGGATATGCCGGCAGGGTTGGGCGATCTGGCTACCACTGCCAGCACCTCGGTGCAGCAGATCGCCGTGCTGCTGCCCCTCTCCGGCAATCTGGAGCCGCAGGGCGCCGCCATCCGCAACGGTATGCTGATGTCTTATAAGGAAAATCAGGGGCAATTTACCCTGAACTTCTACGACACCCAGAGCAAGTCGACCGGCGATCTTTACAAGCAGGCGATTCAGGAAGGGGCGGACATGATCATCGGCCCGCTGCTGAAAGACCGGGTCGAGGAGCTGCTCAAGGCCAATCCGACCGTGCCGGTGCTGGCGCTCAATGAGCTGGACAAGCCGATCGTCAACGATACTACCTACTACTTCTCCCTCTCTGCCGCCGCAGATGCCGCGCAGGCAGCCCAGTACCTCTACACACAGGGCTACCGCAAACCGCTGCTGATCGCCGCCCAGGGACGGATCGGTTACAGCAGTATCAAGGCGTTCGAGCAGAGCTGGGCCACCCTGAGCCAGGATAAGCCGGTCGTTGCCACCTTCGGTGCCCGCAACGAAGTACAGGGGATGGTCAAGAATGCCCTGAGCGGCCGCTCTACCGCCCGTGCAGGTGAAGTGGTGCAACTCTCTGATGCCGCACCGCGCAGCATCGATGCCGTTTATGTGGTGGCCAACAGTCTGGAAACCCGGATGATCAAGCCCTACGTGGATGTCTCGGTCAATCCGATGGGCAGCCTGCCCATCTACACCAGCTCCCGTGGCTACGACAGCGCTGCCACCGAGGTCGCCTCCGAGCTCAACGGCATGCATATCGCCGATATGCCGCTGCTGCTTGGCGGCTACGAGAAACAGCGCGAGCAGATCGCCCTGCTCTGGCCGCAGACTCAGGGTGACCTGCTGCGTCTGTTTGCCATGGGTTACGATGCCGTCAGCCTGGCAGAGAACCTGCAGCAGATGCGCAAGGTCGGTGGCATGCAGCAGGCTGGCATGAGCGGTCAGCTGAGCGTGGATGCCCAGGGCAATATCGTGCGGATGCTGAGCTGGGGGACTTACCAGAACGGCAAACTGGTCGACGAGAACGCCGTTCAGCAGCTGGAGGAGCCCTCCAATGAAGGAACTATGGAAACGGATGCGCCAGCAGTTGCCGAGCCTGTTCCTCTCACCGACGAGCAAGGGACAGCACTTTGAACAAGTCGCTGAACGCTGGTTGCAGGCCCAGGGCCTGCAACCGGTAGCGCGCAACTACCGCTGTCGTGGCGGCGAAATAGATCTCATCATGCACCAGGGCCAGACCCTGGTGTTTGTTGAAGTGCGCTACCGGGCCACCGGCAGCCATGGCGGGGCCGCTAGTTCGGTCACCCGCAGCAAACAGCACAAGATCATGCTGGCAGCGCGCCACTATTTGAAGCAACATGCCATCAACGAGGCCAATCAGGCCTGCCGATTCGATGTGATTGCGTTCGAGGGCGACCAGCCAGCCTGGATCCAGAACGCGTTTTAAGAGGACCCTATGACTGACCGCATCAAAGAGAACTACACCGAAAGCATCCAGACCAAGATAGCCGCCGCCGAGGCGCTGCCGGATGCCATCCATACTGCAGCCCAGATGATCACCATCTGCCTGCTCAATGGCCACAAGGTGCTGGCATGCGGTAACGGTCCTTCTGCCGCACTGGCGCAATTGTTCATCTCCGAGCTGGTCAACTGCTACGAGACCCAGCGCCCCTCCCTGCCCGGCATGGCCCTGACCCCGGACATGGCGACCATCAGCGCCATCGCCACCGACCACGGTTTTGAAGAGGTCTACGCCAAACAGATCCGCGCACTGGGCCAGCCCGGCGACATTCTGGTGGTCATCACCACTTCCGGCCACAGCCGCAGCCTGATCAAGGCCGCCGAGGCCGCCCTCTCCCGCGATATGACCATAGTGGTGCTGAGCGGGGGGGACGGTGGCGAAATGGCAGGGCTGCTCGGTCCGAATGATGTGGAGATCCGCGTTCCCTCCGCCCGTCGGCCTCGCATTCTGGAAGTGAATCTGTTGACCCTGCACTGCCTGTGTGATCTCATCGACCAGACACTTTTCCCGCAACAGGAAGATTGAAACCATGAAAAAGCACACTATCCTGCTCGGTCTGCTGGTGAGCAGCCTGCTGCTGCAAGGCTGCGCAGCCGTAGTTGTTGGCGGCGCCGCAGGGACAGCCAAGGCCTCTGGCGATCGCCGAACGCTGGGCGCACAGTGGGATGACCAGGCCATCGAGCTGAAAGCGGCCAATCTGCTGGCCGACAATAAACCGCTCAGCGCAGCCAGCAAGATCAGCGTCTACAGCAACAACGGCCGCGTGCTGCTGGTCGGCCAGACACCTTCTGACGTTTACAAGATTGAGGCGGGCAAAATTGTCAGTCGCATCGAAGGGGTCCGCCACGTCTACAACGAGTTGCGCCTCGGCCAGCCCGCCAGCTTCACCACTCGCAGTAATGATTCCTGGATCACCTCCAAGGTGAAGGCCGACATGTTCGGTACCAAAAACTTCGACAGCACCAAGGTCAAGGTGGTCACCGAGAATAGCGAGGTGTTCCTGATTGGTCTGGTGACGCGTCAGGAGGGGGAACAGGCAGTGCAGATTGCTCGCCATGTTGAGGGCGTGAAGCGCGTGATCAAGGCCTTCGAGTTCGCCCAGAACTAAGCCAAACCGGCATAAAAAAACGCAGCCAATCGGCTGCGTTTTTTATTTGATGACCTTCAGGGTCGGACGACCGCTGGGGCGCGGCGGTTCCGGCTCAGGCTCCACCGGTGCTTCGGCCTGTTCCAGCCAGATGTCGTAACCCGGCTCGGGCGGGAACATGGTGCCCACGCCGTTCTCCCGGGCATGGATAGCCAGTACGGCCGCCATCGGGATATAGACCTGCTGGGATACCCCGCCAAAGCGGGCGCTGAAGCTGATGGCCTCATTATCCATATGAAATTGCATCACGGCACGAGGCGCGATGTTCAGCACTATCTGCCCATCCTGGGCAAACTGCATCGGCACCATCACATGGGGAATGTTGACGTTGACCACCAGATGGGGGGTCAGGTCATTGTCCAGCAACCAGTCAAAGAACGCCCGTAACAGGTACGGGCGGCTCGGGGTCATTGTCGGTTCCATGCTCATACGCCAGAACGGATCTCGCGTTCGGCTTCGGTCAGAGAGGCCTGGAAGGATTCACGCTCGAACAGACGAACCATGTAGGCCTTCAGCTCTTTGGCACCACGACCGGTCAGGTCGATGCCCAGGCTCGGCAGACGCCACAGCAGCGGAGCCATGTAGCAATCCACCAGACCGAACTCTTCGCTCATGAAATAGGGCATTTCACCAAAGATCGGCGCGATGGCCAGCAGGTTGTCACGCAGTTCGTTGCGTGCCGCTTCAGCATCGGTACCGGCCATGATCTTGTCGGCCAGGGAGTACCAGTCCAGCTCGATGCGGTGCATCATCAGACGGCTGTTACCACGAGCAACCGGGTAAACAGGCATCAGGGGCGGATGCGGGAAGCGCTCGTCCAGATACTCCATGATGATGCGTGAGGTATAGAGTGCCAGCTCACGATCCACCAGGGTCGGTACAGAGTTGTACGGGTTCAGCTCGGCCAGCTCATCCGGCAGATTGGCTGGGTCAACCTGGCAGATATCCACGCTAACACCCTTCTCCGCCAGGACAATACGCACCTGATGGCTGAACATATCGTTGGCACCGGAAAACAGCGTCATTACCGAACGCTTATTGGCAGCTACAGCCATTGAACCCTCCCGTCATAAAAAAGCAGAAACGGCAATGAAGCATCTTGGTCTTCATTGCCGTGCATTATATTACCCGTATCTGGTCGCTTAGTGAACGTCGCGCCAGAATTCCTTCTTCAACAGCACAGTGAAGATGAAGAAGATCACGATGAAGCCAAGTACCCAGAAGCCCATACGTTCACGCTCCTGTTGTACCGGTTCAGCCGAGTAGACCAAGAAGTTTACCAGATCCAGCACCGTCTGATCATACTCTTCGTTATTCATTTCACCATTACCGTCAGATTTGATGCTGACAACCTGATGGGTTTCCACGCCATCGACCGTGTGAGTGGCGAACTCGGCACGGGGGGTTCCCTGCAACGGCTCCAGTACATGGGGCATGCCCACGGACGGGAATACGGCGTTGTTCACCCCGAACGGACGGGTTTCATCCACATAGAAGGAGCGCAGATAGGTGTAGATCCAGTCTGCACCACGCACCCGGGCAACCAGCGTCAGATCGGGAGGCGGCGCACCAAACCACTTGGCGGCATCCTTCTCCGAGACCGAGTTTTCCATCAGGTCACCAATCTTGGCGCCATTGACGATCAGATTGTCAGCCATCAGATCAGCCGGGATCCCCAGATCCTCTGCCACCCGGTTGTAACGCTGATACTGGGTGCTGTGGCAACCAAAGCAGTAGTTCATGAAGGTGGCGGCGCCACGCTGCAGAGAAGCCTTGTCGCTCAGGTCATAGTTGGCCTTGTCCAGATGCACGGCTCCGGTATTGGCAAACACCAGTGACGGCAGCAGGGTCAGCACTGCAAATATTATTCTTTTCATTTAAATGTCACCCTCTCCGGCAGCGGCTTGGTGCTTTCGTTCTTGCTATAGAAGAACAGCAGGACGAAGAACCCGAAATAACCCAAGGTACAAATTTGGGCAATCAGCGTCAGAGTCGGCGTCGACGGCAGCACCCCAAGGATCCCCAGAATCACGAAGCACACCACAAACTGGGCAATGTTCAGCTTGTGCAGCTTGCTGCGATAGCGCACCGAGCGCACCTTGCAGCGATCCAGCCACGGCAGCAGGAACAGCACCACAATGGAGAGACCCATCATGATGACGCCAAGCAGCTTGTCCGGCACCGCCCGCAAAATGGCGTAGAACGGCGTGAAGTACCACACAGGCGCAATATGCGCCGGGGTTTTCAGGCCGTTAGCCACTTCAAAGTTCGGCTTCTCGAGGAAGTAACCCCACATATCTGGCTTGAAGAAGATGATGGCGCAGAAGAAGAACAGGAAGCCCGCCACACCGATCATATCCTTGACGGTGAAGTAAGGGTGGAACGCCACCGCATCCAGCGGCCAGCCGTTTTCGTCCTTGTGCTTCTTGATGTCGATACCATCCGGGTTGTTGGACCCCACCTCATGCAGCGCCAGAATGTGCATGGCAACCAGCATCACCAACACCAGCGGTAACGCGATGACATGCAGCGCGAAGAAGCGGTTCAGGGTCGCACCGGAGATGACGTAGTCACCGCGGATCCACAGGGTCAGATCGTCACCGATGACCGGAATGGCGCCAAACAGCGAGATGATGACCTGGGCACCCCAGAATGACATCTGGCCCCAGGGCAGCAAGTAGCCCATGAAGGCTTCCGCCATCAGCACCAGGAAGATCAGCATGCCGAAGATCCACAGCAGTTCACGAGGCTTCTGATAAGAGCCATAGATCATGCCGCGGAACATGTGCATGTAGACCACGATGAAGAATGCAGACGCGCCGGTTGAGTGCATGTAACGCAGCAGCCAGCCGTACTCCACATCACGCATGATGTACTCCACGGAGGCAAACGCACCTTCCGCGGAGGGGTTGTAGTTCATGGTCAGCCAGATGCCGGTGATGATCTGGTTGACCAGCACCAGCATGGCCAGCGAGCCGAAGAAGTACCAGAAGTTCAGGTTCTTCGGTGCCGGATACTTGGCCATATGGTCGTTGTACATGGCCGTGAGCGGGAATCGATAATCGATCCAGCCCATCAGTTTACTCAACATGGTCAGGCCTCCTTGCCATCGGCACCGACCTGGATGGTGGTGTCATTAATGAATTGATAGGGCGGAATGACCAGGTTCAGCGGTGCAGGCACCCCCTGGAACACACGGCCGGCCATGTCGAACTTGGAGCCATGGCACGGGCAGAAGAAGCCGGACGTGACGCCCTGCACCTGCTCGCCAAAGCTGTCAGGCAGATAGGAAGGTGAACACCCGAGGTGGGTGCAAATACCGACCGCGACAAATATCTCGGGCTTGATCGATCTGTACCCGTTATGGGCATAGTCAGGCTGCTGCGGCTCTTCAGATGAGGGATCCCGCAGCTTGTCATCATGGGCAGCCAAGGCATCCAGCGTCTGTTTGGTGCGTTTCACCACCCAGACAGGCTTGCCTCGCCACTCGACACGGATGAGCTGGCCCGGTTCCAACTTGCTGATATCGACTTCAACCGGTGCACCGGCTGCTTTGGCCTTGGCACTCGGATTCCATGACTTTATAAACGGCACTGCGGTAAACGCAGCTCCTACCCCACCAACGGCAACCGTTGACCAGGTAAGAAATCTGCGGCGACCGGTATCAACTGGCGCATTGCTCATCCAAAAACTCTCCCATGTGGACTCCGCACATTCTTATAGTGTCCCTGTTCCCCATTTTTCCCGTGACAACAGCGGCGGAAGCTGGATTTACAATTGCCACAGAAAACAGGGGAAATTTTAAAGAAAAGATAACAACTTGACAAGAAAGAGCGGTGAGCAATGAAAACAATAAAGAAACAATTTTTTGTCTTTTGTGACGCGTGGTTAGCATTGATGTCGGTAATATTACCAATAAAAAAAGCCTGGCAGTTGCCAGGCTTTTTTGACACTCGAAAGAGTGAGTACCAAAAGCGAATTAACGCTTGGAGTACTGCGGACGCTTACGAGCTTTGTGCAGACCGACTTTCTTACGCTCAACCTTACGGGCATCGCGAGTAACAAAGCCAGCTTTACGCAGTTCGGAACGCAGGGTTTCGTCGTACTGCATCAGAGCACGAGTGATACCGTGGCGGATCGCACCAGCTTGACCGGAGATGCCACCACCGTTAACGGTGATGTACAGATCCAGTTTCTCGGTCATCTCAACCAGTTCCAGCGGCTGACGAACTACCATGCGGGCAGTCGGACGGCCGAAGTACTGCTCCAGGGAGCGCTGGTTGATTACGATCTTGCCGCTACCCGCTTTGATAAATACGCGAGCAGTGGAGCTTTTGCGACGGCCGGTACCGTAGTATTGATTTTCTGCCATGTTGCCAGTTCCCGATTAGATATCCAGTACTTGAGGTTGCTGAGCAGCATGAGCATGCTCGGCGCCTGCGTAAACTTTCAGTTTACGGAACATGGCACGGCCCAGAGGACCTTTCGGCAGCATGCCTTTGACGGCTGCTTCGATTACCATTTCCGGTTTACGCTGAATCAGCTTGTCGAAGCTGATTGACTTGATACCACCCGGGAAACCGGAGTGAGCGTGGTACATTTTGTCGGTAAATTTCTTACCGGTTACGTGTACCTTCTCAGCGTTTACAACGATGATGTAATCACCGGTGTCAACGTGCGGAGTGTATTCAGCTTTGTGCTTACCACGCAGACGAGCAGCGATCTCGGTTGCGATACGACCCAGAGTTTTACCTTCTGCGTCCACAATGTACCAGTCACGTTTTACGGTTTCTGGCTTGGCAACGAAAGTTTTCATTAAGTTAAACCCAATTACCTGTTACAGACCCAATTGCTTATGGGGGCTCTCCCACAAACAACAAACGATGGCCTACCTGTACCCCTTCGAATACAAGTAAAGCTTAAAGTGTTGCTGTCTTATCGACAGCTGTAACGTGGGCCGGGCGATTATAAGTGAAGTTGCCTTAAATATCACCTGCTAATTTCACTGCCATGAAGCTAGCAAATGTCGCCCGGCCCTACCTGCCGCAGATGCCCATCCGACTGGCAGGCGCGGTATTGTGACTAAGGAAGGTGCACTCTGGCAAGGTATTCGTGCGATTGCATTTCCTGAAGCCGCGAAAGACAGCGTTTGAATTCGAAATTCAGCAGCCCTTCGCCGTAGAGTTCTGCCATGGGAACCGCCGCCGACATGATGAGCTTGACGTGCCGTTCGTAGAACTCATCGACCATGGCGATGAAGCGGCGAGCCGCGTCATCCGTGCCTGTGCCCATTGGCTGCACATTGGCCAGCAAGACGGTATGGAACAACCTGGCCAGCTCGATATAGTCGTTCTGGGAGCGAGGAGTACAGCAAAGTTGCTCGAATTCCATATAGAGCACCCCTTCCCCCATCCCCAGCGACCTCAGCTGACGATGATTGACCTCGAACGCCCCCTCGCAAGCCGAGTGCCCACCGGTTAATTGCTGAAAATAGTGGTCGAGATTGGCTTTTGCCTGCAAATCCAGCGGACAGTGATAAATCTCGGCTTGTTCCAGCGTACGCAGGCGATAGTCTATACCACCGTCCACGTTAAGTACCTCGCAATGGCGCTCGATAAGCTCGATAGCTGGCAGAAAACGGGCTCGCTGCAGCCCGTTGCGATAAAGATCCTGCGGCGGAATATTTGAGGTGGCAACCAGTACGACACCGTGACCAAACAACTCCTGGAACAGTGTGCCCAGCAGCATGGCGTCGGTGATATCGGAGACAAAAAATTCGTCGAAACAGATGATGTCTGTCTCGCTGGCAAGCTTGCTGGCCACCAGCTTGAGCGGATCGGACTGCCCGCTCAGCCCCTGCAGTTCATCGTGAATGCGGTGCATGAAGCGGTGGAAGTGGCTGCGCATCTTGCGCGTCCCCGGCAGGCTGTCGAAAAAAGTATCCATCAGCCAGGTCTTGCCTCGGCCCACTCCGCCCCACATATAGATACCCTGGACGGGCTCCGGCGGCTTGGGCTTTTGCAGCCAACCAAACAACCCTCGAGATCTGGTCGGAGTCGGGCGCCGTAGCAAATCCTGATACAGTCGCTCCAGCCTGCTAATGGCCACCCCCTGTGCGGGGTCGGCCACAAAGCCGGGGCGCAGCAGATCCTGCTGGTATTTTTGCTGCGGTGTCATCCTTGAGCGCCTCTCCAAGTCCCTGAATCGAGGACAAAATGGTATCACGGCCTCAGGACGCACGGTATAGTGCCATCAAGGCATGGCGGTTATGACGACCGCATAAACCCACTCTGTTTTAGCTGTAACAAGGAGCATCTATGAGTCTGTTAACTGGGATCCTGCTGGCTGTCGCGGCCTTGATTATCGGTATCGTTCTCGGCCGTTTTTCGGTGCGCAGCCGCGATGCAGGCCGTCTGGAACAGGAACTGAAGAAGGCCCACAAGGAGCTCGAGAGTTATCAGGGCCAGATCAACACCCACTTCGCCGACAGTGCCGCGCTGATGGAGCAACTGGCCGAGCAGTATCAGACCCTCTATCGCCACATGGCCGAGCAGAGCAAATTCCTGGCCAAAGCGCAGGAACCACTGTTCCGCGAGTCCTTGGTAGAAGAAGCCCCTGCCAATGTGGCAGAAGAGCCGGGCGTTCCGCCTCGCGACTATGCGGGCGCCTCTTCCGGACTGCTCAAACAACCAAACTAGTTCCTCGCGGAACTAATTGGCCAGTCCCGTGGTCTGACCTTGACGATTGCAATGCAACTTTTTCTGGGAGCTGTTTTTCATATGCGTAAACCTCTTTCCATGCTCAGTGTGCTAGCCCTCAGTGTCGGTATCGCCATGTCTGCGGCCCCTGCTCAGGCTGCACTGCCTTCCCTGTTAGGCTCAAATCAGGAGATGCCAAGCCTGGCGCCTGTTCTCGAACAGGTCACCCCGGCTGTGGTCAATATCTCGGTTTCTGGCAAAAAAATTACCCGTCAGCGTCTGCCGGAGCAGTTCAAGTTCTTCTTCGGCCCCAACATGCCCGACGAACAGGTGAGCGAGCAGCCGTTCCAGGCGCTCGGCTCCGGCGTCATCGTCGATGCCAAGAAGGGTTACGTGATCACCAACGCCCACGTGGTTCACGAGGCCGACGAGATCAAGGTCAACCTGAAGGATGGTCGTGAGTACGCGGCCAAGAAGATCGGTGAAGACAAGCAGTCCGACATCGCCCTGCTGCAAATCAAGGCCGAGGACTTGGTGCAGATCAAGTTCGCCGACTCCGACGAGCTGCGGGTGGGTGACTATGCGCTGGCCATCGGCAACCCGTTTGGTCTGGGTCAGACCGTCACGTCAGGTATCGTCAGCGCGCTGGGTCGCAGCGGCCTCAACATCGAGAATCTGGAGAACTTCATCCAGACCGATGCGGCCATCAACTCCGGTAACTCCGGCGGCGCCCTGCTCAACCTGCGTGGTGAGCTGATCGGTATCAACACCGCGATTCTGGGCCCGAATGGCGGCAATATCGGCATCGGCTTTGCCATCCCCTCCAACATGGTGCGGGATCTGACCGAGCAGATTGTCAAGTACGGTGAAGTGCGTCGCGGCCAGCTGGGCATTACTGGCACCGAGCTCACCTCCGACATCGCCAAAACCTTCGGCTACAACAAGAAGGACGGAGCCTTCGTCAATCAGGTCATGCCTGATTCGGCGGCCGACAAGGCGGGTATCAAGGCTGGCGATATCATCGTCAGCATCGATGGCAAACCGGTTCGCTCCTTCGGCGAGCTGCGTGCCAAGATCGCCACCATGGGCGCGGGCAAGCAGGTCGAGTTGGGATTGATCCGCGATGGCAAGTCACAAACTGCCAAAGTGACCCTGAAGCAGGCCGATGACAGCGAAGTGCGCGCCAGCGCGCTGCATCCGGCACTGGAAGGGGCCAAGCTGAGCACCACCACCGACCCGGTCTCCGGCGTCGCGGTGGCTGACATTGATCCTCGCTCTCCGGCAGCCGCTTCCGGCCTGCAGAAGGGCGACATCATCATCGGGGTCAACCGCCTGCGCATCAACACCCTGGGCGAGCTGACCAAGGCGCTCAAGAACAAGCCTGACGTACTGGCCCTCAATATCCAGCGCGGCGACTCCTCGCTCTATCTGGTGATCCGCTAACACTCGGGTTGTTCGCCAATCCCTCTATCACCCGCGGTCTTCACCGCGG
Source organism: Aeromonas sp. QDB23 (assembly GCF_027707745.1). Taxonomy (NCBI): domain Bacteria; kingdom Pseudomonadati; phylum Pseudomonadota; class Gammaproteobacteria; order Aeromonadales; family Aeromonadaceae; genus Aeromonas; species Aeromonas sp. QDB23. The sequence goes on along the minus strand of NZ_JAPCJA010000001.1, from coordinate 99,290 downwards.
GTGATTTTTATCCACCGATAGTGTTATTCTCTGCGCGCAGCCTGTACGGATGAGAATGACATGAAAATCCCCCCTTTAGTCAGTTACTTGGGCAAGTCTGTCGGTTTTGGATTGACCGTCGCGGCGCTGCTGTTGCTGCTGTTTCCCCATTTTCGCGGTGGTGCCCAACTGCCCGGCATCATCACCAATGCCCGTGAACTGAGTTTCTCCTATGCCGCCCATCGGGCTGGCCCTGCCGTCGTCAACATCTACACCCGCAGCTTTGCCCCCAATCAGGGCAATCAGGGGGAGCTGCGCCCGCAGGGGCTGGGTTCCGGCGTCATCATGAACCAGCGCGGCTATGTGCTGACCAACTACCACGTCATCGCCGATGCCGACCAGATCATCGTCGCGTTGCAGGATGGCCGGGTCTTCAGCGCCGAGCTGGTCGGCACCGATCAGCTCACCGACCTCGCCGTGCTCTATATCGAGTCAGACAACCTGCCGGTGATCCCGCAGGATCCGGAGCGACTGCCAGAAGTGGGGGATGTGGTGCTCGCCATCGGCAACCCCTACAACGTCGGCCAGACCATCACCCAGGGCATCATCAGTGCGACCGGCCGCACCGGCCTCTCCAGCATGGGGCCCGACAGCAATGGCCGTCAGGATCTGCTGCAGACCGATGCCGCCATCAACGAAGGCAACTCGGGTGGGGCGCTGGTCAACGGCCGTGGCGACCTGGTGGGCATCAACACCGCCACCTATCACCTCAACGGCAACCAGGAGAGCTACGGCATCAGCTTCGCCATCCCCTACCGGCTGGCAAAACGGATCATGGATGAGCTGATCGCCAACGGCCGGGTGATCCGCGGCTACCTCGGGGTCTCCAGCGTCGAGATCAATCCCATCGTCGCGCGGATGATGAACCTGGGCGACCTGCGTGGCCTGGTGGTGGAGAGTCTGGATCCCAATGGTCCTGCGGCCAAAGGCGGCCTGCAGCGGGGGGATGTGCTACTCAAGATCAACGGAGAAGCCATCAGTGGCGTGCGCAGCGCCATGGACAAGATTGTCGAGAGCCGCCCCGGCACCAAGCTGACCATCTCGGTATTCCGCTCCGGCAAGCCGCTGGAAGTGGTGGTCACCATAGAAGAAGATCTGCGCTATCAGCAGAGAATGGCCAGCTCGAGCGCCGCATCGGCCAGCTAACGTGCAGCTCCGGCTGTGGCGCTGCGCGCTTGTCATGAGGGAGATTATATTACTGGCGAGATAATCGGCCGCGACTGGGATTCATCGATGCAACAATGAGGTCGACTATCCCCTGCTGCCATACTGCAAACCCTGAATCATTACACAGCCGATCACTGCATTGCGGATCAGAATAAAACGAGGAGTGACTACTCCTCGTTGAAGCCGGAGGTGAACAGCTCCACCACGGCGGCCAGGGCCTCGACCTCTTCGGGGCCCTCAACCTGTACTTCCACCTGCCGCCCTTGCGCGGAATCCAGCATCAGCAGGCCGATGATGCTGTCAGCATCTGCCTCGACACCATCTTCATTGCGCAGCAAGACGTGGGCATCGAAACCCTGCACCAGCTCGAACAGCATCATGGCCGGTCTGGCATGAATACCCAGCTTGTTTTTCACTTCAACCGAGGCGGAAACAGTCATCGGGTCGTCCTATTGGTCCGTCAGGATTGGGGGGCACTCTTGTCGAGAGTACGGTGGCGGATCTGCACGTTCTTGCCAAGCAGGCGAAATGCGCTGGCCAACCGTTCTGCAATAAAAACCGAGCGGTGCTGACCGCCGGTGCAACCGATGCCCACCGTGAGGTAGCTGCGATTATTGCGCTCCAGATGGGGCAACCAGGTCACCAACATGTTTTCGATCTGCTGGGTAAACAGCATCACGTCAGCTTGCGCCGAAAGGTAGTTGGCGACCGGCTCATCCTTGCCGGTAAACGGCTTGAGCTCAGGGATCCAGTGCGGATTGGGCAGGAAACGGGCATCGAACACGAAGTCGGCATCCTTGGGAATGCCGTACTTGAAACCGAACGACTCGAACACCAGCACCAGCTCGTTCTCTTTCTTGCCGAGCACCCGGGTCTTGATGAGCTCACTCAGGTCGTGAATGCTGAGGTTGGTGGTGTCGATGCGCAGATCAGCGGTTGAAGAGAGGGGGGAAAGCAGGTTGGTCTCTTCCCGAATGGCCTCATCCAGCGATAGCTTGTTGCGTGACAGGGGGTGCAAGCGGCGGCTCTCGCCATAACGCTTCAGCAGGGTGCCGTTGTCGGCGTCGAAGAAGAAGCTGGAGAACTTTACCCGCCCTTCATTGCGCACTTGGGCCAGCAGATTTTCCAGTTTCTCCGGATCGCTCGGCAGGTTGCGCACATCAATACTGACCGCAAGTTTGTCATACTGGCTCTCGACCGAGACAATCAGCTGCGGCAGCAGATTGACCGGCAGGTTGTCTACACAGTAGTAACCCAGATCTTCCAGCACTCGCAGGGCTACCGTTTTACCGGAGCCCGAACGTCCACTTACCACGATTAACTGCATCTTGTTCCCTCACGCCAAAACGGGTGTCTCATCCTTGGCCTGCTGTCAGGCCGAGGTCATGATCTGATAGAGCTCTTCATCGCTGGTTGCCTGACGTAACTGGCGGCAGACCGCCTTGTCACCGAGCTTGGAAGCCATCAGGGAAAGGGTCTTGAGATGCTGCTTGCACTCGCTTTCCGGCACCAGCAAGGCAAACAGCAGGTCAACCGGTTGATTGTCGATGGCGTCGAAAGGAATAGGGTCGGCAAAGGTCATCAGGATCGCGGTTGGCGGGAATTCATCGTCAATGCGACCGTGGGGGATCGCAATACCGGCACCGATCCCGGTACTGCCCATTTTTTCGCGGGCCAGCAAACATTCGAACAGCGCCTGACGGGAAGTGCCAAGGCGTTCGGCGGCCAGCTCGCTGATGATTTCGAGGGCGCGTTTCTTGCTGGTACAAGGGACTGCACTCTTGGTGCAGTCCCGACTCAGTATGTGTTCAAGTTGCATAGTTATTTTTTGTTTAACTTATCTTTGTGCTTGATGATCTGCCTGTCCAGCTTGTCGAGCAAGGTGTCTATCGCAGCATACATATCGGCATGTTCAGAGTTGGCGAAGACTTCACCCCCGCTGACGTGCAATTTGGCTTCCGCTATCTGGTTCAGTTTTTCCACGCTAAGCACCACATGAACATTGTTGATGTGGTCGAAGTGACGCTCGAGTTTGGCAAATTTGTTGTTCACATAATCACGCAGAGCTTCGGTGATCTCGACATGGTGTCCGGTCAGGTTAATTTGCATAACATCATCCTTTTGTTTTGCCTAAACCAGGCGTTTGCGCTGATTGGAAGGTGGGATAAACAAGGATTCGCGATACTTAGCGATCGTGCGTCTCGCCACCATAATACCCTGTTCGGCCAGCAAATCCGCGATCTTGCTATCACTTAACGGCTTGGCAGGATTCTCTGCCGTGACCAGCTTCTTGATGAGCGCGCGAATTGCGGTCGATGAGCACTCTCCTCCTCCTTCGGTGTTCACATGGCTGGAGAAAAAAAACTTCAATTCGAAGATACCACGGGGGGTATGCATGTACTTCTGGGTCGTCACCCGGGAGATGGTCGACTCATGCATCTCCACCGCTTCGGCGATGTCGTTGAGCACCATGGGCTTCATCGCCTCTTCACCATACTCGAAAAAGCCCTGTTGCTGCTCGACAATGCAACTGGCCACCTTCAGCAGGGTGTCATTGCGACTCTCCAGGCTCTTGATGAACCACTTGGCTTCCTGCAAATGGGAGCGGATAAACTGGGTATCGGTGCTGCTGCGGGCGTTGCGGGCCATGGCGGCATAGGTCTCGTTGACCCGGATGCGGGGAGCGGAATCGGGATTGAGCTCGACCACCCACTTGTTGCCCTTCTTGACCACGGAGACGTCGGGGATCACGTACTGGGAGTCGCTCTGGATGATGCCGTTACCGGGGCGTGGCTCCAGCAGCTGGATCAGATCCAGCACCTCCTTGAGGTCGCTCTCCTTGAGCTTGGTCTTGCGGGCAAGGGTACGGTAATCGCGGTTGCCGAGCAGCTCCATGTGCTCGAGGATCACCTCCTTGGCCTCATTGAGCCAGGGGGTCTGCGGGTCATACTGCTCCAGCTGGATCAGCAGACACTCCTGCACCGAACGGGCGGCAATGCCGACCGGATCGAAATGCTGCACCCGCTTGAGCACAGCCTCGACCTCGTCGAGTTCGACCTCCAGCTCGTCGCTACCCACTGCCTGTTGAATGTCTTCCAGCGCAACGGTCAGATAGCCGGATTCGTCGATGGCATCGATGATGGCGAGCGCGATGGCGGCATCCACGTCGCTGAACGGGGTGAGTCGCATCTGCCACAGCAGATAATCCTGCAGGTTTTCGGTGGTCTCCCCCTGATAGACGCTATCTTCCCCATCGTGGATGGGGCCGGCGCTCTGGGCTGTGCCGGCGGAGTAAACCTCATCCCAGGTCGTATCCACCGGCAACTCATCCGGCATCTGCTCCTGAGCCATGGCATCGCTGGAGTCCATTTGACTATCATCGACCGGCGCTTCCGGGGCGCTCTCCTGCTGCTCACTCTCTTCCTGCTCCAGCAGAGGGTTGTTTTCGAGCGCTTGCTGAATTTCCTGCTGAAGTTCCAGGGTGGAGAGCTGGAGCAGACGAATCGCTTGTTGTAATTGCGGCGTCATGGTCAGGGACTGACCGAGACGCAACTGTAATGTCGGCTTCATCTACGTCGGGATATCCTTATGTTCAGCGAGGCAGGCGTCAAAGGAAATGAAGGCATGCCCCCTTACTATAGACTGAATTGATCGCCCAAATAGACGCGCTTGACCTGTTCATCGGCGAGGATGTCAGCCGGTGCACCTTCGGCAATCATCTTGCCGTGGCTGACGATATAGGCCTTCTCACATACGTCCAGAGTCTCTCTGACGTTGTGGTCGGTAATCAAGACGCCGAGGCCCCTATCTTTCAGATGCTGAATGATCTTCTTGATGTCTATCACAGAAATCGGGTCAACCCCTGCAAATGGCTCATCCAGCAGAATAAAACGCGGCTCGGCCGCCAGTGCACGGGCGATCTCGACCCGGCGGCGCTCACCACCGGAGAGGCTCTGACCCAGGTTGTCGCGAATGTGGGTGATGTTGAACTCTTCCAGCAGTTGCTGAACCTTGTCCTCACGCTCCTCGCGGCTCAACCCCTTGCGGGTCTGCATCACCCCCATCAGATTGTCGAACACTGACAGGCGACGGAAGATGGAGGCCTCTTGCGGCAGGTAACCGATACCGTTGCGAGCCCGCACATGCATGGGCTGCAGGCTGATGTCCTGATCGTCGATGGTGATGAGACCTGCATCGCGCTGCACCAGCCCGACGATCATGTAAAACGAGGTGGTCTTGCCCGCCCCGTTGGGGCCGAGCAGGCCGACAATCTGGCCGGTGCCCACTTCCAGGCTGACGTCACTCACCACCATGCGGCGTTTGTAGCTCTTCTGCAGGCCCACTGCTTTTAACACTGCCATGGTTTATTTTCCCTGCTTCTGCTGATCGGCGGGCTTGTCGAAATTCTCTACCTGATCCGGCAGGAACACGGTCTTGACCCGCTGGTTCGGGCTCTTGCTCTCGGCAATCATCTTCTGTTTGACGATGTCGTAGCGGATCAGATCGCCATTGACCTGGCTATCCTCCTGCTTGAGCTGACCGTTGCCGGTGATGGTCACCAGCCGGTTCTTCAACTCGTAGCGGATGGTGTTGCCATGGGCGTTGACCGGCTTGCCGTTATCCAGGATCTGGAAGAAGGTGGCCGGTTTGCCGTAGGCGGTCATTACCTCGGCCCCTTTCTCGCCGGAACGGGTCACCACCACCTTGTCAGCCTTGATCTTGATGGTGCCCTGATTGATGGTCACATCCTCTTCGAAGGTGATGCGGTTGTCCTGCATCTCAGCCACCTGCTTGACGGCATCGACGTAGACCTTCTCGGCAAAGTCGGACTCTTTGGCGGTCACCGCACTACACAACAACAGGGCTGCGAGGGCCAGATTAGCGTTTTTCATTGAAATAGATTGCATGACCTTGATCCAGTAACTCAAAATATTTGCGGTCCAGATGGCCCTTGAGGCCAACCCCTTGGGTCTGGAAATCCCGACCCAGAATGTTCACTTCCCGGTTGCTGCGCACATCCTGTGTCACCAGATCCAGCTCCAGATAGGGCGTATCGAGTGTGGAGATGAAGGCGGTGGGCAGCAGACCATCCAGATGCACCTTGTCCCGCAGGATGACGTTGTCGCCGGTGTTGAGTACGCCGGTTTCGGCGGTGACCTTCCACTCGGCAGTACCTTGCTCGTCAAACATGTAGACCACCGGCTTGTCGAAGGTGGCCTGCTCGAGGATCTGATAATACTCGGCGTAGGTCGACTCCAGCCGTTCGGTGCGCTTGCCATTGATATCAAAACGGGTGGTCACCAGATCTTTGGCGACAAAATCCGGCTGATAGTTTTCGATTTTGACGGCGCTCTCCGGCACCAGCTCCACCTTGCCCAACTGCCAGGCAACCAGCGCCACCAGCAGCAACAGGGCGAACAACAGGGTCTGTCTGCTCATACCGAGGCCTCGGGCTGATAATCACCGTGGCCCTGCGCCTGCAGAATGAGGTCGCACACCTCGCGCACCGCCCCCATGCCACCGCCGAGACGGGTGACCAGATCGGCACGACTCAGCACCAGCGGATGGGCATCTGCCACGGCAATGCCGAGCCCACAGACCTGCATCACCGGCAGATCGATGGTGTCATCGCCCATGTAAGCAGCCTGTTCCGGCGTCAGTCCCAGCTTGGCCAGCAACGCCTCGAAGTGAGGCAGCTTTTTATCGGCCCCCTGCACCACATGGGCCACACCCAGGCTTTTCATCCGATCGCTGACGATACGGGAGTTGCGCCCAGTGATGATGGCGATCTCGATCCCGGCGTTGAGCAGCGCTCGCATACCTGCGCCATCGCGGGTGCAGAAGGTTTTCAGCTCTTCGCCGTTGTTTCCCATGTAGATGAGGCCGTTGGAGAGCACCCCGTCCACATCGCACACCAGCAGGCGGATTTGCGCCGCCTTGTCGTACTGGCTGCGCGTCACCGGACCATAGAGGGTCGGTACGTTTTGCATCAAATGACTCCGGCTTTCAGCAGGTCGTGCATGTTGAAGGCGCCGAGCGGGCGCTTCTCTTCATCCACTACCAGTAATCCGTTGATTTTTCTCGTTTCCATCAGCTTGACGGCTTCTGCAGCCATCATCTCTGGGCCTACGGTAACACAGTTGGCGGTCATCACACGGCTGATGGGGGTGTGATGGATATCGATCTGCTGGTCGAGAATGCGGCGCAGATCACCATCGGTAAACAGCCCGGCCAGCAGGCCGTTGCCATCGACCACAGCGGTCATGCCGAGCCCCTTGCGACTCACTTCCAGCAACGCCTGACTGATGGTGGCATCGATCCCTACCCGGGGCAACAGCTCGCCGCGATGCATCAGATCGCCAACCCGCAGCAGCAGACGCTTGCCAAGGGAACCGCCCGGATGGGAAAGAGCGAAGTCATCGGCGGTAAAACCGCGCGCTTCCAGCAGGGCGACGGCCAGGGCATCGCCCATCACCAGGGTTGCCGTGGTGCTGGAGGTGGGCGCCAGCCCCAACGGGCAGGCCTCTTTCTCCACCTTGATGCACAGGTGCACGTTGGCCTCTTTGGCCATGGTGGAGGCCGGATTGCCGGTCATGCAGATGAGCGGAATGCCGCGGCGCTTGAGCACCGGCAGCAGGGCCAGGATTTCGTCGCTCTCGCCAGAGTTGGAGATGGCGATGATAAGGTCGCCGCTGGAGATCATCCCCAGATCGCCGTGACTCGCCTCCCCAGGGTGGAGGAAGAAGGCTGGCGTGCCGGTGCTGGCGAGGGTGGCGGCAATCTTGCTGCCGATATGGCCCGACTTGCCCATGCCGGTGACCACAATCTTGCCACCGCAGCGCAGCACCATCTCGCACGCCTTGTCGAAGGCGTCGTTCAGATACTGATAGAGTCCATCAATGGCTTGCTTTTCTGTGTCCAGCACCGCGCGGGCACTGCGACGAAAATCGAACAGTTCAGACACTTTCTCAGGCTTTACAGACATAAAGGCACAGCTCCGGGCCGAAATTAGCTGCGGGATTATAAAAAAGTCTGCCCGGATAAGCGAATCGGATGGAAAGTCCCGCTATCAATAACGCACTTTGTTGCAGAAAACTGTCGTGCAAATGGGCTGGCGGCCTGTTCAATAGTTGTTCCTTGCTGTTGCTTAGACCTAGACTACCCCATAAAATTCGCACCTCATTTACACCGGATGGACAATTGTTTGAACAATGACCTGATCACCATCTCCGATCTGACCTTCAGTCACGGAGATCGGCTGTTGTATGACGGGATCAACCTGACCATTCCTCGTGGCAAGGTGACCGCCGTCATGGGCCCGAGCGGCATCGGTAAAACCACCCTGCTGCGGCTGATCGGTGGCCAGCTCAAACCGGAGTCCGGTCACATTCTGTTTGACGGGGAAGATATCCCCACCCTCTCCCGCAGTCGTCTCTACGAGGTGCGCAAGCGGATGAGCATGCTGTTCCAGAGCGGCGCCCTGTTTACCGGCATGACGGTCTACGACAACGTGGCCTTCCCGCTGCGGGAGCACTCCGGCCTGCCGGAGGAGTTGATCCACACCATCGTCATGATGAAGTTGCAGGCGGTGGGCTTGCGCGGGGCGGCGAAACTGATGCCTTCCGAGCTCTCCGGCGGCATGGCGCGCCGGGCAGCGCTGGCGCGGGCGATTGCCCTCGATCCCGACCTCATCATGTATGACGAGCCGTTTGTCGGGCAGGACCCCATTACCATGGCGGTGCTGGTCAAGCTGATTAAAGAGCTGAACGATGCCCTCGGCATCACCTCCGTCATCGTCACCCACGATGTGAACGAGGTGCTGACCATTGCCGATTACGCCTACATCATCGCCAATCGCAAGGTGGTGGCGCACGGCACACCGGAACAGCTGCGCGAGGAGCACAATCCCGAAGTCGAGCAGTTCCTCAAAGGATTGCCCGACGGTCCTGTTCCGTTTCATTTTCCGGCAGGCGACCTGCTACAGGATCTGTGATGTTGATAAGTCAAATAAGCAAGCTGGGGCGAGTTGGCGTGCGCGTCATCAGCGCCGTCGGCCGCGCCACCATCATGTTGTTTCATGCGCTGGCGGGCAAACCCGAGCCGCGCAAGCACTTCCCGCTGCTGGTCCAGCAGTTGTATGTGGTGGGCGTGCAGTCGGTGGCCATCATCCTGGTCTCCGGCCTGTTCATCGGCATGGTGCTCTCGCTGCAGGGTTACAACGTATTGAAAGACTTCGGCGCCGAGCAGAGCCTGGGGCCGCTGGTCTCCCTCTCCCTGTTGCGGGAGTTGGGCCCGGTGGTAACCGGCCTGCTATTTGCCGGTCGCGCCGGGTCGGCCCTGACCGCCGAGATCGGCCTGATGAAGGCCACCGAACAGCTTTCGAGCCTCGAGATGATGGCGGTCGACCCGCTGCGCCGGGTGGTGGCCCCCCGCTTCTGGGCCGGTGTCATCAGCATGCCGCTGCTGGCCTTTATGTTCAGCCTGATCGGTATCTTCGGTGGCAAACTGGTTGGCGTGGATTGGCTGGGGGTGGACGAAGGGGGCTTCTGGTCTGCCATGCAGTCCTCCGTCGACTGGGGTGAAGACATTATGCAGGGCGCCATCAAGAGCCTGATCTTCGCCCTGGTGATCACCTGGATTGCGCTCTTTAACGGCTATGATGCCAAGCCGACCTCGGCCGGGATCAGTCAGGCCACGACCCGTACCGTGGTCCACTCATCCCTCGCCGTGCTCGGCCTGGATTTTATACTCACCGCAGTCATGTTTGGATAAGGTAAAGATGAAGTTCAGCAAAGTAGAATTCCTGGTCGGCACCTTCATGCTGGCTGGCATAGCAGCCATTCTGGCACTGGCCCTGCAAGTGGCCGGTTTGAGCTTCAAACCGGAAGGAGAAACCTATACCCTGCGCGCGCATTTCGATAATATCGGCGGCCTGAAAGTCCGGTCGCCGGTCAAGGTCGGCGGCGTGGTGGTGGGTCGGGTCAGCGACATAGCACTGGATCCGAAAACCCAGGTGCCCGAAGTGACCCTGATGATGCAAAAGAGTGCCGGTGAGTTTTCCGAAACCAGCTCGCTCTCCATCCTCACTTCGGGCCTGCTCGGCGAGCAGTACATCGGCCTGATGCCCGGCTTCAGCGATGAGGAGATGGGCACCGCCATGCTCAAGGATGGTGACCTGATTGAAGACACCAAATCCGCCATCGTGCTGGAAGATTTGATTGGCAAGTTCCTCTATAGCCAATCCTCCGACAGCAAATCAGACAGCAAGAAGGAGTAACCATGTTCAAGAAGATCGCCCTGCTGCTGGGTCTGATGACCAGCATGCTCTTTTCCCTGTCTACCCAGGCCGCAGTCGATGCCACCGACCCCAACGCGCTGGTGGATCAGGCTGCCAAGCAGACCTTTGCCCGCCTGAAAGCCGATCAGGCCCAGGTGAAAAGCAATCCGGATCACCTGCGTGTGATCATCCGCGAAGAGCTGCTGCCCTATGTGGACAACCGCTTCGCCGCCTACAAGGTGCTTGGCAACCAGATTAAAGAGACTACCGAAGCGCAGCGCAATGCCTTCGTCGAGGTGTTCACCGAGTACATGGTGAGCTCCTACGCCGATGCGCTGGCCCATTTTGACAAACAGACCGTCAAGGTCGAGCCGGGCAAGGCTCCCAGCGGCAACATCACCGCCGTCAACGTCAGCGTGAAAGAGGCCGGCAAGCCGGACATCTTCCTCGAGTTCAAGCTGCGTAAGAACAACAAAACCGGCGAGTGGAAAGCCTTCGACATGGTGGCAGAGGGGATCAGCCTGCTCTCCGCCAAGCAGAGCGAGCTGGGCGGCCTCATTCGCCAGAACGGCATTGATGCGGTGATCGCCCAGTTGCGCGAGCACAACGCCAAGCCGCTGGTACTCAAACCATGACTCTCAGCGGTGAGCTGCAGGCGCCACAGGTCAATGACCTGTGGCAACGCCGTGCCGACTGGTGGCAGGATGACCGGCTCGATCTCGGCGGCGTCACCACCCTCGACTCCGCCGGACTGGCCCTGCTGGTCAAATGGGCCAAAGCCGTATTAGCGCGAGGCGCCACACCGCAACTGGTGGGCGCCTCCAGTGATTTCTATACCCTGGCCAACCTCTACGGGGTGGCCGGGCTGTTTCAGTCAACCCCGCTCACAACTGAGGACGCATAATGCAAGTCTCTGAAATTGAAGCGATACTCCTTGAGGCTCTGCCATTGTCCGAAGTCCATGTCAAAGGGGACGGTAGTCACTACCAAGTGATCGCCGTCGGCGACATGTTTGACGGCATGAGCCGGGTCAAGAAGCAGCAGGCCATCTATGCCCCGCTGATGGACAAGATCGCCAGCAACGCCATTCACGCCCTCTCCATCAAGGCGTTCACCGACGCCGAGTGGAAACGCGAACGTAAATTCCTATTGCCCTCCTGATTTGGTAACGAAGTAAAAATGGACAAATTCAAAATCGATGGTCGTTGCACTCTCAACGGCGAAGTGACCATCTCCGGCGCCAAAAACGCCGCCCTGCCGATCCTGTTCGCAACCCTGCTGTGTGATGAAGAGGTACACCTCTCCAACGTGCCGCGTCTGAAAGATGTGGGCACCACCATCAAGCTGCTGGAGATGCTGGGTGCGACCACCAAGGTCAACGGCAATGTGACCGTTCTGACCGGTGCGGTGAACAACCACGTCGCCCCCTACGAGCTGGTGAAGACCATGCGCGCCTCCATTCTGGCGCTGGGCCCGCTGGCTGCCCGTTTCGGTGCTGCCGACGTCTCCCTGCCCGGCGGTTGCGCCATCGGTGCCCGTCCGGTGAACCTGCACGTCCACGGCCTGGAGCTGATGGGTGCCAAGATCACCATCGAAGATGGTTACATCAAGGCCCGTGTCGATGGCCGCCTGAAAGGCGCCCACATCCTGATGGACATGGTCTCCGTCACCGGCACCGAAAACCTGATGATGGCCGCGACCCTGGCTGATGGCCGCACCGTGATCGAAAACGCCGCGCGCGAGCCGGAAGTGGTCGATCTGGCCAACTTCCTCAATACCCTGGGTGCCAAGATTCAGGGCGCGGGCACCGATACCCTGACCATCGACGGTGTCGAGCGTCTGCACGGCGGCAACTACAGCGTCCAGCCTGACCGCATCGAAACCGGTACCTTCCTGGTGGGCGCTGCGGTTACCGGCGGCAAAATCACCTGCCGCAAGACCGACCCGACCCTGCTGGAAGCGGTACTGGTCAAGCTGGAAGAGGCTGGCGCCCTGATTGAGAAAGGTGACGACTGGATCACCCTCGACATGACTGGCCGCACCCTCAAGCCGGTCACCATCAAGACCGCTCCCTACCCGGCCTTCCCGACCGACATGCAGGCCCAGTTCACCGTGCTGAACGCCGTCGCCAAAGGCACCGGCATGGTCACCGAGACCATCTTCGAGAACCGCTTCATGCACGTTCCCGAACTGGTACGGATGGGCGCAGACATCGAACTGCAAGGTAATGTGGCCATCTGCCGTGACACCGAGCAACTCAAGGGTGCCCAGGTGATGGCGACCGATCTGCGCGCCTCCGCCAGTCTGGTGCTGGCTGGCTTCGTGGCCGAAGGCTCCACCATCGTCGATCGTATCTATCACATCGACCGTGGTTACGAAGACATCGAGCACAAACTGCAGGGTCTGGGTGGCCGCATCGAGCGCATCAAGGGCTGATAGCCCCCTGATCGCTGGCCGATAAAAAGGCCCCCTCGCGTTGGCGAGGGGGCCTTTTTCATGGTTTCGGTTCTGTTGAAACCGGGATCAGTGACCCGCCAGCTTCATATTCTCCACCAGCACCGAGCCGGTCTTGAGGCTGGAACGCTCGTCTTCGTCACTGCCCACCGCCACGATGTGGCTGAACATCTCGGCCAGATTGCCAGCGATGGTGATCTCCTCGACCGGATAGGCGATCTCGCCATTCTCGACCCAGAAACCGGCGGCGCCGCGGGAGTAATCGCCATTGACGATATTGACCCCCTGCCCCATCAGCTCGGTCACCAGCAGGCCGGTGCCCATCTCTTTCAGCATGCCCTGAAAGTCCTGGCCGGAGTTGGAAACCTGCCAGTTGTGGATGCCACCGGCATGACCGGTGGTGGTCAGTCCCAGCTTGCGGGCAGAGTAGGAGGTAAGCAGCCAGCTCATCAGCTCGCCGTTACGGATGATATCCATATCGCGGGTACGCACCCCTTCGCCATCGAACGGGGTACTGGCGAGCCCGCCCAGCAAATGCGGGAACTCCTGAATGGTGAGCCACTCGGGCAGGATCTGCTTGCCCAATTTGTCGAGCAGGAAGCTCGACTTGCGATAGAGGTTGCCGCCGCTGATGGCCATCACCAGATGGCCCCACAGGCCGGAGGCGGTATCGGGGTGGAACAGCACCGGCGCATGGCGGGTGGAGATCTTGCGGGCGCCGAGGCGGGAGACGGTACGCTCAACGGCTTCGTCGGCGATGCGCTGCGGACTCCAGAGCCCGTCGAGGGTACGGCTGGAGGAGTAGCCGTAATCCCGCTGCATATCGCCATCCTGCTCGCCGATCAGTACGCAGCTCAGGGAGTTGCGCGAGGCCGCGTAGCCTTTGACGAAGCCGTGGCTGTTGCCATAGACCTTGATGCCGAGATGGCTGGAGAAACCGGCTCCATCGGAGTGCTTGATGCGGGCATCGCGGCCGAGCGCCAAGCGCTCGCACTCGATGGCCAGCTCGATGCCGCGCTGGGGATCCAGTTCGATTTGGTGGCACAGCTGCAGATCGGGGGCATCCCAGGCCAGCAGCTCGGCGTCCGCCAGACCGGCGCAATCATCGGCCGAGGTGTGGCGGGCAATCTCGATGGCCGCTTCAACGGCGGCACGAATGGCGGGTTTGCTCAGGTCGGTGGTCGAGGAGGATCCCTTGCAACCATCGCGATAGACGGCGATGCCGAGGGCACCATCCTTATTGAATTCAATGCTTTCCAGTTCACAACCCCGGGTATTCACCGACAACCCGGTCTGCTTGCTGATGGAGACTTCGGCCAGCGAGGCGCCCAGTCCCTTGGCTATCTCCAGGGCTTCGGCAACCACGGCCTCGAGATGGGCTTGATCCTGGCGGATTTGGTCTTGCTGATCCATAACTCACATCTATATGAAAGAAGGAAAGGGGGGTAAGCATATCAGACCCCTGCGCCCAGCGGGAGAAGCTGGTAACATATCCACCAAACGTGAATGACAGGAATCAAGAGACCGATGAGTCAATATCAAGACGACAACGAGTTCGAAGACTGGGGCCCGAGCAAGAGCCAGCTCAAGCGCGACGCCGACGCCCTGCAAAAAATGGGCGATGAGCTGGTCAGCCTTAGCCATAGCGAACTGGAAAAAGTGCCGATGGACGAAGAGCTGGCTGATGCGATCGAGCTGGGGCGCAAGCTCAAGCCGAAAAAAGACGAATCCTACCGTCGCCATCTGCAGTTCATCGGCCGTCTGATGCGCAACCGCGACCCGGAGCCGATCATCGAAGCTCTGTCGATCTTCAAGAATCGCCACTCCACCGTGAATGCCCGCCTGCATCGGCTGGAACAGTGGCGCGAGCGCCTGATCACCGAAGGTGACAGCGCCCTCAACGAGCTGATGTCCCAGTTCCACGAGCTGGATCGCCAGAAGCTGCGCCAGCTGATCCGTTCCGCCAACAAGGAGCGGGAGCTGAACAAGCCGCCGGTCGCCTATCGCGAGATGTACCAGTATCTGCGCGGTGAGATCGAAGATCTGCTGTGATCCCCGACACACGCCTCCCTCGCGGAGGCGTGCTTCTATTGATGCCTTTGCCCCTGCCCAGCCCCATTCCCCGCCATCCCTGCGCGTTTAATATATCCACCATTCAGGCGACACAGCCACGACACCCCATCTGAACAGCCCCGTTAAATCGCCACTTCAGAGCAGGCCAAAACAAACTCGTTAACAACTTGGCATCATTTTGTTTGACATATTGAACGGCCTTGGCAGACTGGAGAGAGGATCCAGGCTGTTGCTGCCCAGGCTGACCGACGATTCTGCCACCCTGCCCGACGCCGGATCCCATGACCATGCCTTGAGGCATACCCTTGCCCGGTCGGTTTGCAAGGGCCTACCCAAGGCGCAGGATGAGACTTCAACGCCAAGGATAATCAAGGTGCCCTATGCCAAATCCCCTGCCTCCCGCTACCCGTAAAAAACCGGTCGTGCTGATGACCATGGGCGCCCAGCCCCGCAACGGCCACGCCTATCAGGTGATGACCCACAAATACATCATGCCGCTGGTCGACATCAGCGACTGCGTCCCGCTGCTGGTGCCCACCTGTTGCGGCACCGCCGATCTGGATCAGTATCTGGATCTGGCCGATGGGGTCTATCTGAGCGGCGCCGGTTCCAACATCGACCCGGCCCTCTACGGCCAGGAGAACCTCACCCCGGAGAAACAGCAGGACAGGGATCGCGACCTGTTCGATCTGCCGCTGATCAAAGGAGCACTCGCCCGTGGTTTGCCGATCCTCGGGATCTGCCGCGGCATGCAGGAGATCAACGTGGCACTGGGGGGGGATATTCATCAGAAGGTCTACAACGAGCCGGGCTATGACGATCATCGGGAGGATGCCGACGATCCGGTCGATGATCAGTATGGGCCGAGCCATCAGATTGAACTGCTGGCGGGCAGCTGGTTTGCCGAGTTGATGGGGGAAGCGCGGATTCCGGTCAACTCCCTGCATGGACAGGGCATCAACCGGTTGGGGAACGGGTTGGAGCCACTGGCCCACGCCGAGGATGGGCTGATCGAGGCACTTCATGCCCCCATCCTGTCACCCTTCTTGCTGGCAGTACAGTGGCATCCGGAGTGGAAGGCCAATGAAAACCCCCACTCCATCAAGATCTTCCAGGCCTTTGGCGATGCCTGCCGTCAGCGCTGTGCCGTGATGGCTGGCCGTTAACCCCCATCGATTCAGTCGCCAAACCCCCGCGCCTTGAGTTTGGGCAGTCCGCCTCGCTCCGGGCGCAGGGTGCGGCAGATATCCATCCCCTTGAGCCCACGCTGGATATGGTCAGGGGATTGGCCAAACACCATGCCGTTGCTGCGGTAGAGGTTGTTGTCATCCAGCTCGAACTTCTCGCCCCCGATAAGCAACTGCTCCCGCCCATTGACCGTGTCACCGTGCTTGATGGGCACCTTCATATCGGTCAGCACCTCGCCGGTGGCACACCCCTCGCGCCAGCGCGCCTCACTGGCGAAAGGGGTAATGGCTATTTCCCGCCAGGAACCATCCCTGAACTCGACCCGGTACTTGTCCGTCAGCAGATCGCAGCCAGCCAGTGGCAACAGGGCCATCAAACAGATGATTTTCTTTGAAAATTCCACGTAATCGCACTCCTTTGCCTTGTCCTGCACAGGATAAATAAATTGCCGCCCCAACGCACCATTTCCCCGCACCGCAGCAGCTATGCTGGATGTAAACCACAATAAGGTGCTGCTATGGCTGGCGATAACTTCACTGCGCTACCGACACTGATCTGGATTGGCGAACACCCGTTCTGGACCCTGCTCACCCTCTCCCTGATGCTGACCCACTTCTGGCGCCGCCCGGGGCAGCGACGGGAGCTGCTCTCCGAGCTCGGCTTCGTGATGATAAGCGCGGTGGTCATCCTGCTGATCCAGCTGGAGGGGGGCTGGTTCAAACTGCCGCTGCCCCATCAACTGCTGGTCGAGATCTCCACCCTGCTGGCCGGTTTGATACTGGTCAAGGTGTGGGGGATCCTGCTATTCGAGTTTCTGCTCCCTCTCTGCCACGTGCGGATCCCGCGGATCATCGCCGATATCGTCATCACCATCGGTTATATCGGCTGGGGTCTGTTTCGCCTCTACGCCTCCGGCATGGCGCTCGGGGAGATAGTCACCACCTCGGCGGTGATCACTGCGGTCATCGCCTTCGCCATGCAGGACACCCTTGGCAACCTGCTGGCCGGGGTCTCCATTCAGCTCGACAACTCCATCGCCATCGGTGACTGGCTGCAAGTCGATACCACCCAGGGCCGGGTGGTGGAAATCAACTGGCGCGCCACCACCATCGAGACCCGCAACTGGGAGACCGTCGTCATCCCCAACAGCCACCTGCTCAAACAGCGCTTCACCGTACTCGGCCGCCGTCGGGGCGAGCCGCTGCAGTGGCGACGCTGGGTCTGGTTCGATCTGACGCTGGATACCCTGCCGACCCAGATCATCGCGCTGATTGAGAAATCCCTGCGGGAGACCAAGCTCCCCTGCGTCGCCAAGTATCCGCAACCGGACTGCCTGCTGATGAACGTCGAAGGGGGGATTGCCCGTTACGCGGTGCGCTACTGGCTGACCGATCTGGCTCGCGACGATCCGACCGACTCCATGGTACGCAGCCTGATCGATGCTGCCCTGCGCCGCAACGATCGCCGCCTCACCCCGCCGATCTTCAACGTCTTCATGAGTAAGGAGAAACAACATCAGGATGCGCGCCACAAGCGCCACACCGCCGAGCGTACCGACACCCTGCGCAAACTGCCGCTGTTTGCCATGTTGCAGGAGGACGAGCTGCTCCAGCTGGCCGATCAGGTGAAGTTCGCCCCCTTCGTCAGCGGCGACATCATGCTGGAGCAGGGGGATGTCTCCAGCTGGCTGTTCGTGCTGGTCAAAGGGGAGGCCGAGATGGTGGTCAACGTCGAGGGACGGGAGCTTAAACTGGGCACCCTCGGCGCGGGGGACTTCTTTGGCGAGCTGAGCCTGCTCACCGGCGAGCCCAGCTCCTTCACGGTACGGGCGGTGGCCACCGTCGAAACCTATCGCATCAATCAGGCAATGTTTCAGGAGCTGGTGATGCAGCGGGAATCGTTGGTCGAGCCCCTCTACCGGGTGCTGAGCGACCGCCAGCAGGAGCAGCGGACGCTGCTGGAGCGGGAGGCGGAAGCCATGAAACAACCACCACAACAGCTTGATCTGCTTGATAAACTGATGAAGCTGTTCGGAGGAAGATGACGTAACATGGCGCGATATTGAGGACGTGAAGAGAGAGGCGCAGCCATGTTACTGACCACCCTGGCCCTTGCCGCCAGCCTGCAATTTGATTGCCCTGCCACCATCGAGACTCGCCAGCAGCTGCTGACCCCGCAGCAGGGCTGGCAGGCGTTCACCCGCGATGACGATGGCAAACCGGACGAAACCCTCAGCCACCGGCTCGATAATCTGGCCCTGTTCGACGGAGATCCTGCCGAGCTGGCTCAGCTCAAACCGGATAACGGCGACAACGACGAGATCCACTACTGGAGCCAGCTCGATAGCAGCCTGAGCCCCCTCTATCTGGTCTGCCGCTATCAGAACAGCGCCATCACCCTGCAGCAGGCGCTGCCCGTCGGCATCAGTTACTGCCGCGTCAACCAGCGCGACCGCTACACCCTGCTCGGGCTGGTTTGCCGCAAATAGCGGTCGTAACCCCTTGCCATACATCGCTATTCACTGACAGCCATTGCCCCTGAGCATGGCAACCGCCAACCTCGTCAGAGCAACAGCTCGGCCAGCTCCTCCAGTGCCGTCAACTCCACATCCGGCAACAGTTGCAGCTGTTGCCACGGCTGCTGCCGCTCGTTGAGCCAGGCGGCGCGAAAGCCATGCAAGCGGGCCCCCAGCACATCGGTCTCGGGATGATCCCCCACATGGAGGATCCGCTCTGCAGGTAACTTGAGGGCGCTGCGGGTCTGCTCAAACATATCCGGCGCCGGTTTCATTCTGGCGCCCGCCCCCGCCTTGCAAACCAGCGTGAAGTAGCGTTCCAGCCCTGCCTGCGCCAGATCCAGATTGCCGTTGGTGATGACCACCAGCGGGTAGCGTTCGGCCAGTCTGGCCAGCAGCTGATGGGTTGACTCGCTCACCTCGATCTTCGAGCGCTCCGCCAGAAACGCAGCAAACACCTGCTCCGCCTCTCGGCTGGCCTGCTGGTCGGCCATCCCCCCCTCGACCATGGCGGCGCGGATGGTCTGCTGGCGCGCCAGACTGACATCGTGGCGCAGCTCGGGCTTGGCCAGCAACACAGCGCGTTTTAGCTCCAACCAGCGCGGCTTGTCGAGCATGGCGGTGGCCAGATATTCGCTGCGCAGATGGCTCAGCATCCACTGCTCGGCGCGCACGATGGCGGGGCCGTTGTCATAGAGGGTGTCATCGAGGTCAAACGAGATGGCAGCAACCGGCTGCCAGCGGCGATAGAAGTGCATGGACTCTCCTCTGCAACGCGGGCTCGGGGCCCGTTATTCATCGTCCTGCGCATCCGGGTCACGCTTGGCCCTGGGGTGGGCGCTGTCGTAAACCTTGGCCAGATGCTGAAAGTCGAGGTGGGTATAGATCTGGGTGGTGGAGAGATCGGCGTGTCCCAGCAGCTCCTGCACCGCTCGCAGATCGCCGGAGGACTCCAGCATATGGGTGGCAAAGCTGTGGCGCAGCTTGTGGGGATGGACGTGGGCGTTGAGCGCCTGCTTGTTGCCCCAGCCATCGAGGCGGGCCTGCACCGAGCGGGCCGACAGCCGCTGCTTGCGGCTGGAGACAAACAGCGCCTCGCTCTCGTCCCCGGCCAGTAGCGGGCGCACCTTGAGCCACTTCTGCAGCCACTCGACCGCCATCCGGCCGATGGGCAGCACCCGCTCCCGCGAGCCCTTGCCGGTCACCTTGAGCTGACGGTCATCGAGCTTCAGATCCACCAGATTGATCCCCACCAGCTCGGCGAGGCGCAGCCCTGAGGAGTACATCAGCTCCATGATGGCGCGATCCCGCACCGCCAGCGGATCCTGCTCGTCGGTGATGTTGAGCAGCTGGTACATCTCGTCCACATCGAGGTTTTTCGGCAGCGGTCGCCCCTGTTTGGGGGTGACGATGCCACGAGCCGGATTGGCGGTCAGCCGCCCCTGCCGCACCTGCCAGTCGCAAAAGCTGCGCAGGGCAGAAACCTTGGTGGCCAGCGAACGGGGGGCCAGTCCCCCCTTGTGCATCCGGGTCACCAGAGTGCGCACCTGACTCGCCTCGAGTAGGCCCCAGTCAGCCAGACCCAGCGTCACCAGCTCGGCGGTCATCGCCTCCAGATGGGCTTGATAGTTATTGCGGGTATGAGGGCTGAGCTGACGCTCGACCCTCAGGTATTCGATAAAGGCCGCCAGCTCGTCCGCCAGTGCAGCAGGCAGTGGCGGCGCGACGGCGGGAGCCTTGGCGGGCGCCCTGGCCGGTGTTCTAGCCATGAGTCAGCTCGGGCAGTCGCAATTGCAGCAGGCGCCCCAGTTGGCCCAGCAGCAAGGTGTCGTTGTGAGGGGTAAAGTGGCTGGGATCCGAGCTGGCGAAGGCCAGCACACCGAGATCGCCGAGCCGCATCAGGGCGACCGAGTTGACCAGCACGTCGTGGCCAAACAGCGCTTGCTTCTCGCTCTGGCTCAGGCGGCCAAAGTAGTAATCCTGCCCCGGCAGACGCTGACCCAGCAGGGATTCGAGCTGCTTGCCCTGCGCCAGAAAGCGCTGCTCGGGCCCGCTCAGGGCAAACTTCTTGGGATTGAGCCAGAGCCGCAGCCCGGTCAGGCGCAACCGCTGGACAAAGGCCTTGCCCATTACGGCACTCACCTCGAACAGGGTCTGGCAACCGTACAGCTCGCCGTAGAGATCGGCATAGACCCGGAAGATCCGCTCGTTCTCGCTGGCGATCCCCATCAATTCGGTGATCTCCTGCTCCAGCTGTTCGATCCGCTCGCGCTGACGCTCCAGCTGGCGCTCTACCAGCGAGACCGACCCTTTGCGTTCATGGGGAATGCGGATCCGGTCCAGCACGGCGGCATGGCGTTGGAAAAACTCGGGATAACGGGCCAGGTACTCCAGCACAGTGGCTTCATCCACCGATTGCTCCTGCCGTTTGAGTTCGCTCATAAATTGGTTGATCCATCAGAGAAATGGGGCTCGCTGCCCCGACATCATGGGCAAAGGGGGCCAGCGCCCCCCGTACCTGAACCTTTATCCGGCTAAACCTCTATCTGGCCGTCAAACACATGCTCGGCGGGCCCTGTCATATAGACCGGCTGGCCCGGCCCCTTCCAGGCGATGGTCAGCTTGCCGCCCGGCAGGCTGACGGTGACCCGCTCCTTGAGCTTGCCCTGACTGATGCCAATCACCGCCGCTGCACAGGCACCGGTGCCGCAGGCCAGAGTCTCACCCACCCCGCGCTCGAACACCCGCAAGCGGATCTCGGTGGCGTTGACCATCTCCATGAAGCCGACGTTGACCCGCTCGGGAAAACGCTCGTGGCGCTCCATGATGGCACCGAGCGTCTCGACCGGCGCATCGGCGACCGACGGCACCTCAATGACACAGTGGGGATTGCCCATGGAGACCACGCCACACATCACGGTATGCTCCTGCGCCCGCAGCAGATAAGTTTTCTCTGCCTTCTGGGCCCGGAACGGGATCTTGCCCGGCTCAAACTGGGGCACCCCCATGTTGACCGTGACCTGATTCTCCCCCTCCAACTGCAACACGATGCGACCCCGGGCAGTACTGACCGCGATGCGATCCCGGTTGATCAGCCCCTTGAGGCGCACGAAACGGGCAAAACAGCGGGCGCCGTTGCCGCACTGCTCCACCTCGCTGCCATCGGCATTGAAAATGCGATAGTGAAAGTCGAGTTCAGGGTCATAGGGCGGCTCCACCAGCAGCAGCTGGTCAAAGCCGATCCCGAAGTGGCGATCAGCCATCTTCTTGATGACGTCATTGCTGAAAAATACCTTCTGGGTGACGCCATCCACCACCATGAAGTCGTTGCCCAAGCCATGCATCTTGGAAAAATCTATCAACATCGTGCATTCCTGTGCTGTTAGGGCTGTAAAAATTCACCGACCCAAGGGTCGTCAAGCGCCATGAAGTCGTTGTCCAAAGCCCCATGCATCCTGGAACAATCTATCCACATCGTGCATTCCTGTGCTGTTAGGGCTGTAAAAACTCACCGTCAACCGTTATGAAATCATTGTCCCAGCCTGCGCCATCAGGGCAGCAGGTGCTCACCGCGCCAGAGATCGGCCAACTGCTCCCGCTCGCGGATCAGGTGCGCCTCGGCACCATCCACCAGCACTTCGGCCGCCCGCGGACGGGTGTTGTAGTTGGATGACATGGTAAAACCGTAGGCACCGGCCGAACGCACTGCCAGCAGCGACCCCTCGGCAATCGCCAGGGTGCGCTCCTTGCCGAGGAAGTCGCCGGTCTCGCACACCGGCCCCACCACGTCATAGAGCGCAGGGGTATAGCCGGCACGGCTATCCACCTCGATGATGTTCATCCAGGCGCCGTAGAGTGAGGGGCGCAGCATGTCGTTCATGCCGGCATCGATCAGCGCAAAGTTGCGGGTCTCGCCCGGCTTGAGGTACTCAACCCGGGTCAGCAGCACACCGGCATTGGCGACGATGGCGCGGCCCGGCTCGAACAGCAGGGTCAGATCCCGGCCCGCCAGCTTCTGCTTCAGCGCTTCGGCATATTCGGTCGGATGGGGTGGCTGCTCGGAACCGTAGTTGACCCCGAGACCGCCGCCCACATCCAGATGGTGGATATGAATCCCTTCTGCAGCCAGACCGTCGATCAGCCGCAGCAACTTGTCAGCCGCTTCCATAAAGGGATTCAATTCAGTGAGTTGCGAGCCGATATGGCAATCCACCCCGACGATCTCGATGTTCGCCATCGCGGCCGCCTTGCGGTAGATGTCAGGCGCCAGCTCGATGGGAATGCCGAACTTATTCTGCTTGAGTCCAGTTGAGATATAGGGGTGAGTACCGGCATCGATATCCGGATTGACCCGTACCGAAACGCGAGCCTTCTTGCCCATGCTACCCGCCACCCGATTGAGGCGCTCCAGCTCGGCTTCCGACTCCAGATTGAAACAGAGGATCTCTTTATCCAGCGCGAGGCGCATCTCGGCTTCGCTCTTGGCCACTCCGGAGAAGACCACTTTGCCCGGATCACCACCCGCCGCCAGTACCCGCGACAGCTCGCCACCGGAGACGATGTCAAACCCCGAGCCCAGACGGGCCAGCAGGTTGAGCAGCGCCAGGTTGGAGTTGGCCTTCACCGCATAGCAGATCAGATGGGGAATATCGCCAGCGGCCTTGTCGAAGGCGTGCCAGTGGCGCTCGAGGGTCGCACGGGAGTAGACGTAAAGCGGGGTACCGTACTGCTCGGCAAGCTGTTGCAGCGAGGTTTGCTCGGCCTGAAGCTGGCCGTCGGCGTCGTAGTTAAAGTGATCCAAGGGGGCGGTTCCTTCCTAGAATGGGTGCGGCATTAGTGCGGCGCGGCCTCGGTGGCAGCCTCGGAGGTCGCAGGCGGTGCTGCTTGCGGTGTACTCTGGCTCTGTGGCTGCTCGGGTGGCGGCATATAGAGCGGCCCCTTCAGACCGCACGCGGCCAACCCGAGGGACAGAAGAGTGGCAAGCAGACACTTGGTGAACTGGGTGATCATAATGGTTCGCTGCGAAAAAATTTTTGGCCCTCTATAATCGCACTCACATTGTTAAAAGCAACAGGATAAACCGATGAAGGATCACGAGTATCACGCCCTGACCGACGCCTTTTTCCAATATGTGGAAGACACTCTCGACGAGGGGTATCCGGATATCGACTGCGAGCGCAACGGCGGCGTATTGACCCTCTCTTTCGAGAACAAGACCAAGGTCATCATCAACAAGCAGGAGCCACTGCACCAGATTTGGGTCGCCACCCGCGAGAACGGCTTCCACTTCGACCTGCAGGGTGACACCTGGATCGACAACCGCTTCGGACACGAGCTCAAGGCGCTGTTGAGCAAGTCCTGCACCGCCCAGGCTGGCGAAACCGTGGTGTTCCCATGATCGACCTGCACCCGCAGGGCGCCCGTCACGCGGTGATCTGGCTGCACGGGCTGGGGGATTCCGGCGCCGGTCTCGCCCCGCTGGTGGACGCGCTGGACCTGCCCGCCGATCTGCCGGTGCGTCACCTGCTGCCGGATGCCCCCGAGCGATCCATCACCATCAACATGGGCTACAAGATGCGCGGCTGGTACGACATCAAGAGCTTCGAGGATCCCGCCGAGCGGGCCGTGGAGTCCCATGTCCGTGACTCGGCCGACCAGATTGCCACCCTGCTCGATCAGCTGGTGGCCGACGGGTTTGCCCCCGAGCGCATCGTGCTGGCGGGCTTCTCTCAGGGCGGGGTGATTGCCTCCTTCACCGCGCTGCGCTATCAGGCAACGCTGGCAGGCCTGCTCTGTATGTCCACCTATCTGGCCGCCCCCGATAAATTGCTCGGCGAGATGAGCGAGGCCGCTCGCTCCCTGCCCATCTGTTACATGCACGGCATCTATGACGATGTGGTGAGCCTGTCGCTCGGTTGGGATGCCAAGAACCGGCTGGAAAGTGCCGGACTCGCCCCCGAGTGGCACGAGTACCCGATGCGCCACGAGATCTGCCGTCCGCAGCTCGGCGACATTCGCAGCTGGCTGCTGGCTCGCCTCGGCGCCTGAGCTACCCCGATAAAGCAAACGGCCTGCATCTGCAGGCCGTTTTTTTATGGCGATTACCACTGGCGGGTCAGCCCACTTCCCGAGTGGGCGGCACCTGTTCACGCAGAGTGCCCTGACTGCGATAGGGGATCACATCCAGCTCGCCATTCACTTGTACTATCTCGTAGTACTGGGGCAGGTTGAAGTTGATGAACTGGCCGTCATCGCTAAACCGCTCGTGATTGGAGGTGTAGAAGCGGTTGACCCCCGCCACCAGCTCATCCTTGTTGCCAGCGAAGTGCTGGTAGATCTCCACCCGGTTCGCCTCATCAAGGATATAGATGTTGGTGCCCGCATCCCGGGTATCGAAGAAGAACTGCACCAGCCCTTCGCTGGCGTAGGCATCGACGATGCTCGGCAGATGCTGGCTGTGGGTCTTGTCGAGCCGCAGCGGCAGGTGATCCAGCTTGTTGTGGGAGATGTGGCGGTAAAAATCGATGGCGTTTTCCAGCTTCTTGACCGATACCCCGCGCCGCTCGAAGAAGATGCCGTACTTCTCGCGGCCAAGGGCCATGGTCTTGACCAGCTGCTGCTTGTCGCGGGCAAGACGCAGGTCGATACACTCCGCCACCAGCGTCTGGAAGCGGGATCGCACCAGAGAGCGGAAGTGCTGGCTGTAGCAGAACACCTCGATCATCTCGGGGGCGGCAGCATCCTGATGCATCTTGCCGAGGATGGTGGTGAGGGCATCGACCACCGCCTCGTCCCCCTGGAAGTGCAGGGTGCGGATCTCGCTCCAGGAGTTGCGATAGACCAGATCCACCGAGCCCACCAGACACTCCTGATTGCGGCCGAACGAGAAGACATCCACGGTGTTGGCGTCAAATTCGATCACCTGACCGACCCAGTGACTGGTCGGGTCCATCTCCAGATTGAGGAAGATGGAGAGCTGACGGATCTCGCACGGACGGCTGAGAGCCAGGTTGGTGGCGAGCGGGTACTTCTCGGGGAAGCAGCCGGAGAGATCGCGACAGAACTGGTGCAGATTGTCGATGTGCAGATCCGACCCCTGATTGAACAGGTGCACCCGCGACTGGGGCGTCAACAGATCGTTGAAGTAGGCCCAGGAGACCAGCTTGCTGATGTAGCCGTTAAACTCGAGCGGCGCGCGGCCAATGATGTCCACCGGTTCCAGCGAATGCTTGTAGAGATACCAGCCAGCGCGGTTGAGGCGACCGTGGGGCACCTGCACGAAGCTGAGATCCGGCTCGCTGAGATCCGGCGCGATCTTGAGGTTGATGCGCTGCACCTTGCCCGGCAGGCTCTCGAACGCGGCGTAGAGCTTGCGCGACAGAATGCCGATATCTTCCGGGTTGATCGACTCGCTGATGTTGTTGCGACGGGCAAACTGGATCAGGTTGCGGTAGCTCTGCATCAGGGCTTCCAGCAGCTCGGCGTGGGCGATCTTCACCTCTTCGATCTTCCACTCGTGGCGGTGATCGAGTTGATAGAGTTTGTCCTGACTCCAGCCCCAGTAGGAGACCAGCTGGCTCATCTGCTCGCGGCGCCACTCGGGGGAGTGATCATCCTTGGGATGGCTGAGGCCGTCGCACACCTTGAGGTAGAAGCAGCGACGCACCAGATCGAGCCGCGCCATGTCGCCGATGGACTTGAGGTAGTTGGTCACCTTGTCCAGCATCAGACAGTAGTTGTCGAGCCGGTAGTGCATCCCCTCGTTGTGCTGGAACCAGTCACGGCCAGTCATCGACAGCAGACGGGTATTGGGGTACTCGTGGGAGTAGGCTTCCATCAGCACCGACTTGAGCACCGCCTTGTAGGGGGAGTCGATCCCCTTGTAGAGCTGCCACAGGGCGGAGCCGAAATACTCTTCGGCCGGAATACGGTCAAAACTGCCCAGATCGAGCCAGTCGTCCTGCTTGAGCTTGCCGCTCTCGAACAGCTCGTTCACATACTCATCGTAGTGTTCGTCACACTCGATGGGCACCAGATACCAGATCAAGCGCTTGCCCGCGATATGCATGGCACTGCGGTAGAACTCGTCGAGCAGCAGCAGGTGCTGGGCACTGCCACAGCTCTCACCCTGCATCTGGGCATCATTGGTCTGGCGGAACTTGTCTTCCGGGATCAGGAAGAAGTTGAGATCGACCCCGCGCTGTTCGGCCCACTTGGAGAGTTGCTGGCACTTCAGCTCCAGCAGATCGAGCCGCTCCTGCGACAAACCGGCCACGTGGCAGACCCAGATATCGAGATCGGAGTGACAGCACTGCCCGATGGAAGAGGTGCTGCCCATGGAGTAGAGCCCCTGAATGGCCCGATCATGGGTGGCAAGACCGTTCTGACAGTTGGCGTTGCGACAGAGGTCATCGATAAAGGCTTGCTGCTCGGCGGTGGCGCTGAAGCTCCAGATGCCATGAGGAACATCACCGGAGACATAACCGGGCAGCAGGGGGTGATTGAAGTGCAGCATGACAGGCAGCAGTTGGAATACCTGCTGCCCATAGCGACTCATGAGGCCTAACGCCCGTTGCGTCTTGAGACGGGTAATGTCGTCATAACGCGCAACCAGCGTATCGATGTGTTCCTGCAATGCCCTGCCTATCACCTAGGTGAAAATGACGCACCAAAAGGGGGATACGTCAAAAAAGTGTGATCATGTTAACAATGCAAACAGCAGTGGTAAACAAGCCTTCCGCTAATCGTCAGATTATTTCTGGTATGACCACAAAAAGTATCAGGAGAAATCGTTAAATTCCAATACATTCAATGAATTAATCATCTGGCATGACTTAATGAAAATCATTTTCAGCATGCATTTTTGAGCTTGGCCCCGCTTTTGCCGGCTCCGCCATGAAAGCCCGGGCAAAGGGTGGTAATATCGATTTCCTTCTAAAAATGAAACAACTGATTGATATGGCAGCCCGAACCCTGAAAATTGCCACTCGCAAGAGCCCGCTGGCCCTGTGGCAGGCCAACTTTGTCAAAGACCGGCTCGAAGCCCTGCACCCGCAGTTGCAGGTCGAACTGGTGCCCATGAGCACTCAGGGTGACAAGATCCTCGATACCCCGCTGGCCAAGGTCGGTGGCAAAGGGTTGTTCGTCAAGGAGCTGGAGACCGCCATGCTGGAAGGACGGGCCGATATCGCCGTTCACTCCATGAAAGATGTGCCGGTGGAGTTCCCCGAGGGGCTCGGTCTGCACACCATCTGCGAGCGGGAAGATCCCCGCGATGCCTTCGTTTCCAACCGTTTCAAGGCCATTGCCGAACTGCCGCAAGGGGCCGTGGTCGGCACCTCCAGCCTGCGCCGCCAGTGCCAGTTGCGCGCCGCCCGCCCGGATCTGGTGATCCGCGACCTGCGTGGCAACGTCAACACCCGCCTCGCCAAACTGGATGCCGGTGAGTACGACGCCATCATCCTCGCCGCCGCAGGTCTGAAACGACTGGAGATGGCGCAGCGCATCACCGCCTTTATCGAGCCGGAACAGAGCCTGCCCGCCAACGGTCAGGGCGCCGTCGGTATCGAATGCCGCCTCGACGATGTAGAACTGCACGCCCTGCTGGCGCCGCTGGAGCACGCCGAGACCCGCGCCCGGGTGCTGACCGAGCGCGCCATGAACCGCGCCCTGCAAGGGGGATGTCAGGTGCCTATCGGTGCCTATGCACTGGTCGAGGGCGAGCAGATCTGGCTGCGCGGTCTGGTGGGTAGCCCGGATGGCACTCAGGTGATCCGTGACGAGATCCGCGGCCCGCAGGCCGATGGCGAGGCCCTCGGCGAGCAACTGGCCCAGCGCCTGCTGGCCGCCGGGGCCGACGAGATCCTGGCCGAGGTCTACCGCGCATGACCCCGCTGGTGGTGCGTCCGGCCGCTCAGGCCGCCGAGCTGGTGCAGTTGCTGCGCCAGCACGGTCATGCACCACTCTGCTGCCCGCTGCTGGAAACCGTGGCAGGCAGTGAACTCCCTCGCTTACCCGACCTGCTGCGCAGTGCCGACATGGTTATCGCAGTCAGCATCCATGCCGTTCATTTTGCACACGATTTTCTGTTGCAAACTGGTCAGACCTGGCCACATATTGAGTACTTTGCGGTGGGTCAGGCCAGCGCCGATGCCTTTGCCGCCGTCGGCATAACCGCGACCTGCCCGGATGACCCGCGCAGCGAGGGGCTGCTAGCCCTGCCCGAACTGCAGCAGGTAGCAGGCAAACGGGTGCTGATCCTGCGGGGCAATGGCGGGCGGGATCTCATCGCCAGCACGCTGGCCTCACGCGGTGCTCTGGTGCACTATTGTGCGGCCTATGAGCGCCACTACCCCGAGCTAGACGGGAACAGATTGACCCACCACTGGCAGGCAGCGGGGCTGGACAGCCTGCTCATTACCAGTGGTGAACTGTTGCAACGGCTGCTGGAGCTGGTTCCCGACCACCAGCGGCCCTGGCTTTTTGACCGCCTGTTGGTGGTCCCCAGTCCGCGCGTGGCCGAGATGGCCAGCGCAGCGGGCTTTATCCATATCACGATTGCCCAAGGTGCATCCAACCAGGCCCTGATGGCCGCACTGGAACTGAGGAAGATGGAATGACAGAACAACAAGAATCCCAGGTCAAACCCCAGCCGACCGCTGTGGTCAATGGCAGCAAGAGCCGCTCCGGTGCCGTACTGGGAGGGGTCGCCATCCTGCTGGCCCTTGGCCTGACCGGCGGTCTCTATCTGCACGGTCACAAGAATGCCGTGGCCCAGCAGGCCGAACTGGCCCAGCTCAAGCAGCAGCTGGCGAGCGCCCTGAGCAAGATCGACCAGACCAGCAGCAAGGATGCCGAGCAGCTGGCCGCGCTGGATCAAACCCAGCAGCGGCTGCAGGGGGAGATGCAGGGCCTGCAGAATCGGGTACTGGATCTCAACGACAAGCGCCCCAACGACTGGATGCTGGCCGAATCCGAGTACCTGGTACGGATGGCGGGCCGCAAGCTGTGGCTGGAGCATGACCTCGTCTCCGCCATCACCTTGCTCGGCAACGCCGACGAGCGCATCGCCGCCCTCAACGACCCCAGCCTGATGCCGATCCGCAAGGCGCTGGCCGAGGATATCGCCAAGCTCAAGGGGATGCCGCGCATCGACCGCGAGGGACTGACCCTCAAGCTGGCCGCGCTGTCCGACCAGATCGAGCTGCTGCCCCTCTCCACCGTCAGCATGCCGGAAGCCAAGGCCGAACCGGATCAGGCGGTCAGCACCAATCCCGACGAGTGGGAGAGCAACCTGAAGAAGAACTGGGTCAAGTTCACCGAGAACTTCGTCACCATCCGCCGCCGCGATGGCGCGGTCGAGGCGCTGCTCTCGCCGCAGCAGGAGATCTTCCTGCGTGAAAACCTCAAGACCAAGCTGTTGCAGGCCCAGCTCTCCGTCTATCGCGAGCAGCAGGCGCTCTACGAAGACAGTCTGGACAAGGCCCAGCGCTGGCTGACCCAGTATTTCGATACCGACAACAGCGCCACCCGCTACATGCAGGGCGAGATCGACAAGCTCAAGGGTGAGCAGATCCAGATCGACTATCCGGCCCAGTTCAAGACCCAGGCCATGCTGGAGCAGGTGTTGACCGAACGCCTGCAACGCATTCTGGCCAGCAGCTGAGGAGGGCACCATGATCCGTATAATCATTCTGGTTGCCGTGATGGTCGCAGGGCTGATCTTTGGCCCGCAAGCCTCAGGCAACAAGGGCTATGTGCTGATTGCCCTTGGCAATTACACCATCGAATCCTCCGTCACCAGTGCGGTGATCCTGGCCGTGCTGTTCTACGGCGCCCTGCTGATCGTCGAGTGGCTGCTGGGCCGGGTGTTCGGCCTGCGCCGCAAGACCCTCGGCTGGTACGGCTCGCGCCGCCGCCGCAAGGCCAATCAGCAGACCGTTGCCGCCACCCTGGCGATGGCCGAAGGGCAATACAGTCAGGCCGAAAAGCTGCTGATCAAGGGGGCCAGCAACAGCGACACCCCGCTGCTCAACTACCTGAGCGCCGCCAAGGCGGCGCAGGCCCGTGGTGACGACGCTCGCCGGGATCAATACCTGCAAAAAGCGCAGGAGGAGAACCCCAAGGCCGAACTGGCGCTCACCCTGACCCAGACCCAGCTGCAGATCGAGCAGGGCCAGTACGATACCGCGCTGGCGATGCTGGAGTCGGTCTACGCCCTTAACCCGCGCCACCCCATGGTGCTGGATCAGCTGCGTCAGGTGCATCTGGCCCGTCAGGACTGGAGCGCCCTGTGCGACCTGATCCCGGCGCTGCACAAGGTGGGCAAGCTGACCCCGAAACAGGAAGAAGATCTGCTGCAACAGGCCTGGTGTGGCCGCCTGCAACAGGCTGCCGGCAGTCTCGAAACCCTCAAGGCGGTATGGCAGGATCTGCCGCGCAAGCTGCGCCTTGAGCCGGAACTGCTGGCCTGCTACGGCGATCTGCTGCGCCAGCTCGGTGCCGACAACGAAGCCGCCACCCTGTGGCAGGAGGCGCTGCGCAAACAGCCGATGCCACAACTGCTGGCTCGCCTGCCCAAGCTGAAACTCGACAGCTACCAGCCACTGCTGGCGCTGTTGCAAAAACAGCAGGGGCAACCGGAGGTGGACACCGCACTGGCCCAGCTCTATCTGCTGGCCGGTCAGCTGGACGACGCCCAGAAGCTGCTGGAGCAGGAAGTGGAGCGGGCGCCGAGCGCCGCCGCCTACCACGCTCTCGGCCAGCTGATGGACAAGCGCCGCCTCACCAACAAGGCCAACGAGTACTATCGTCAGGCACTGGCGCTGGCGGGGGTCTGATCCCCGGCAAACAGAAACGCGAGAGGCCGCATGATGCGGCCTCTTTTTTTATCTCGTCGCCCTGCCCTCGTCAGGTAGTGAGCCGCTCCAGCTCGCCGATCAGCCAGATGGCCTCGGCACGGTGGCTGCCGCACACATCCATCATGGGGCGAAAACCGCCGCACACCGCCGGCCGCTCCGGTTGACCGAAGATCTTGCAGCCGAGGGCGCTGTCGAGCTGGATACAGGGGACGCCAGCCGGTTTGCCATCTGGCATACCGGGAATGGCACTGCTGATACTGGGGGCGATGCAACAGGCAGCGCAGCCGCTACGACACTCCATAGACTCCACTCCTTTGGGACGATCTGAGCCACCATAGCCGAAGCGGCGGCACAAACGTAG
Organism: Aeromonas sp. QDB23; assembly: GCF_027707745.1. Taxonomy (NCBI): domain Bacteria; kingdom Pseudomonadati; phylum Pseudomonadota; class Gammaproteobacteria; order Aeromonadales; family Aeromonadaceae; genus Aeromonas; species Aeromonas sp. QDB23. The sequence goes on along the minus strand of NZ_JAPCJA010000001.1, from coordinate 67,356 downwards.
CTGGCGCACAACAAAAAGCCCGACCGCACAGGCGATCGGGCTTCAGACAACACGGGAAGTTCAGCGAGCCATCATCACAGGATGATGTCGCGTACCACGCTGTCTTTGCGTTCCAGGTAATGGATCGACTTGATGCGGCGGATGGTGCGAGATTTACCACGGATCAACAGGGTCTCGGTGGTCGCCATCACGCCATCGCTGGTGATACCGTCCAGCAGATCACCCTTGGTGATGCCGGTGGCGGAGAAGATGACGTTGTCATTCTTCGCCATGTCTTCCAGCTTGAGCACCTTGTTCACATCGATACCCAGCGCTTCGCAGCGGGCAATTTCCTGCTCGCCCAGCGCACGCACTTCCGGACTGTCGCCCTTGACGCGGTGACGCGGCACCAGACGGGCCTGCATGTCGCCATCCAGCGCGCGGATCACCGCAGCGGAGATCACCCCTTCCGGTGCGCCGCCGATGCCATACAGCATGTCGACTTCGCTGTCCGGCAGACAGGTGAGGATGGAGGCGGCAACGTCACCATCAGGAATGGCGAACACCCGCACGCCCAGACCCTGCATCTCCTTGATCGCCTTGTCATGACGCGGCTTGGCCAGCGTAATGACGGTCAGACGGGAGAGCGGCTTGCCCAGCGCCTTGGCCACGGACTTGAGGTTCAGCTCGAGAGCCTGATTCAGGTCGATGGCGCCTTTGGCCTTGGGCCCGACGATCAGCTTTTCCATGTACATGTCAGGTGCCTTCAGGAAGGAACCCTTGTCGCCCACCGCCAGCACAGCCAGCGCGTTGGCCTGACCCATGGCGGTCATGCGGGTACCCTCAATAGGATCGACCGCGATATCCACCGCGTCGCCGTGTCCGGTACCGACCTTCTCACCGATATAGAGCATCGGCGCTTCATCAATTTCACCTTCGCCGATAACAATCTCACCATCGATCTCGATCTGGTTGAGAATGTGGCGCATGGCCGCTACGGCCGCACCATCAGCGATATTCTTGTCACCACGTCCGAGCCACTTGTAGCCAGCCAGTGCAGCCGCTTCCGTCACTCGGGAAAACTCGATTGCCAGTTCACGTCTCATCGCATATCCAACCTATGGAGCTCGAAAACGGGCGGCATTCTACCACAAGGGCAAACCTTTGCGCACAAAAGTAGCCGTTGCGAGCAAGAATGTAGCCAATTCATCCAAATGCAATCCAATTGCCATCGACTCTTCACCCAACTGTCACCCCGCTGTCATCCCTGCTGCCTAGCATGGCCCCGTCTTCAAAACAAAAGCTTGCAACACAAGGGATTAAGATGAAAAAGCTGACTGTAGTGGCACTGGCTCTGACCGCAGCCTTCCAGGCTCAAGCCGTTGAAGTGTATAAAAATGACACCGCCATGCTGGATCTCTATGGCCGTATCTACGCTGGCCACTTCTTCGGTGACAAGAAGGAACTGGATGCCAGCGGCAAACCGAAAAGCGAGTACAGCGACAAACAGGGTGCCAACCAGTTTGTCCGCTTCGGCGCCAAGGCCGAGACCCAGATCCAGAGCGGTCTGAAAGCATTGGCCCAGTACGAAGTGCAGATGTACATCAACGACAGCGAGAAGACCATCACCGAAAACTCCGACAACCTGCGTACCCGTCTGGCCTTTGCCGGTGTGGGCGCTGACTGGGGCACCGTGACCTTCGGTCGCCAGAAAGGGGCCCCGGGCTTCCTGGCCGACTGGACTGATGTCTCCCTCTCCGACGGCTACGGCAACGAAGCGCTGGGCGCCAAGACCGACACCTTCGCCACCAACCGTGCCGGTTCCGTACTGAAATACTCCGGCCTGTTCAATGGCTTCCAGCTCGACACCAGCTACAAGTTCGACGGTGGTGACACCGAAGAGACCACCAGCAAGGATAGCGACGCGGCCTACGGTGCTGCCGTGGCCTACACCTTCCCGTTCAACCTGTCACTGGGTACCGCCTACAACGTCGGCCTGCGCGACAAGAGCGGTGAAGAAGATGCCAAGCTGTGGCTGATCTCCGCCAAATTCGACAACAAGGCCGCCTACGCCGCCCTGAGCTATGCCGATGGCAGCGACTTCCTGGCGACCGGTACCGATCACACCGGTTGGGAAGCCGCGCTGGGCTACAACTTCGAGAACGGCTTCGGTCTGATGGCCCTGTGGAACAAGCAGGAGCAGGACAAGGCTGGTATCAAGAAAGACAACGTGGACTACTACACCCTGGGTGCCCAGTACAAGTTCAACAAGAACCTGCGGGTGATTGGCGAGTACCGCATCAACAATCTGGACAGCGTTGCCGGCAAGGCGACGGCCAACCAGGATGACTTCCAGCTGGCTGCCCGTTACGACTTCTAATCGGGTCATGATGGATACCAAAAGCGCGATGGCTTGCCATCGCGCTTTTTGCTGCGCGCCATTCACGACCGGAGAAAGTGGCCTAGGCTCATCAGACAAGGGTCTGCACGGGAGGTGAGAAAATGAGGGGTCAACTGCTTGTCACACTACTGTTGTTGCTGTCCCTGCCGGCTCACGCACTCTCTATCGCCATGGTGCTGTGGCGCGGCGAAACCGCGGCCGAAGCGGGCTTTCGGGCAGAGCTGACCAGACTTGGCTATCAGGCCACCATCACCACCTATAACGCAGATCAGGATCGCACGGCGCTGGCGACCATGCTGCGCCAGCAGATGCTGCCGAAACTGGCAGAGTACGACTACATCTACACCTTTGGCACCACCGCCACCACCATGACCAAGAGTCTGCTGGCCAACCGCAAGCCACTGATCTTCAACGTGGTCTCCGATCCGGTCGGAGCAGGCATCCTCTCGGAAGACAAAACCCAGAACAGCATGGTGGCCGGGGTGAGCAACATGGTGCCGATGGCGCTGCAACTGGCCAATGCCAGCGAGCATCTGGCCACCAGCAAACGGCTGCTACTGCCCTTCAACCCGCGGGAGCAGAACACCCTGCTGGTGGCCGATATGTTGCTCAACGAGGCGAAACGCTATCAATGGCAGATGGTCACCTGGCGGATGGCCCCTGACCCACGGCGGCTGGACAACGAACTGAAGCGGCTGCAACAGGATGCCAAAAATGACATCGTCTTTCTGGCCGCAGACAGCTATCTGCTCTCCATCGCCCCCCGTTTGCTGAATGCACTGAACGAGGCCGCTATCCCCACCATCTGCAGTGCCGAACTGTTCGTCGAGCACGGCTGTAGCGTTGGCACCATCAGCAGCTACGAGGCGCTGGGCAAGATGGCCGCCGGGATCATCCATCGCCACCAGCAGGGAACACAGCTGCAGGATATACCGCTGCAGACCGACCCTAATCCCAAGCTGGTGCTGGGACAACTGGGCAACGCCTCCACACAGGAGGCGAGCCCCGAAAAGCCGAAGCCTTGATACAGATCTCGGCCAATCAGGCTCCGGGCGGGTATGCTGTTGGCCCCCATCGCCCGAGAGCCTGCCCCCATGAGCACTACCGTCTTTTTTGCCGTCCTGCTGGCCGCCCTGCTTCACGCCAGCTGGAATGCGCTGGTCAAAATAGGCGAAGAGCGGCTGGTGGGCGTGTCGCTGGTGGCGATCTTCTCCGGGCTTATCGCCGCCGTAGCAGTGCTGCCCATGGGGCTTCCCTCCGCAGCCGAGCTGCCCTGGCTCGGCCTCTCGATCCTGCTCCATACCGGTTACTGCCTTTTTCTCAGCCATGCCTACAATCAGGGCGATTTTGGCCAGATCTATCCGCTGGCCCGTGGCAGTGCCCCGCTGCTTGCCATGGTGTTAAGTGCCATGCTGCTGGGGGACTACCCCGGCTACGGCGGCATCCTCGGCGCCTGCGTGCTGATCATGGGGGTCTTGCTGATGGCCTGGCGAGGGGGGCAGCAGCGCCTTGGCAGCAAAGCGGTTCGGGCGGCACTGATCACTGCCATGTTCACGGCGACCTATACCCTCTCGGATGGGGCCGGCGCGCGCGCAGGGGGTGAACCGGTACGCTACACACTCTGGCTCTTTGCCTGTACCGGGCTGGCGATGCTGCTGGTGCTGATCGTCCACCAGAAACGCAACGCATGGCGCCAAATCCGCCGCCATGCACTGTCAGGCATGGCAGGAGGCGCCATGTCACTGCTCGCCTACGGGATTGTCATCTGGGCCATGACCCAAGCCCCCATTGGCGTGGTCGCGGCTCTGCGTGAAAGCAGCGTGCTGTTTGCCATGCTGCTCTCGGTCTGGTTGCTGAAAGAGCCGCTCGGGCGCGTGCGGCTGACGGCGGCGGCCATTATTACCGGCGGCGTGCTGCTGACCCGGCTGGGAGGATAAGCGCTGTCGCCATTGGTGCGGATTTATCTGACAGGGTGGCGTAATTCACTCCGCCAAATATGCCGAATACCAATAATGGAAATAAGTGTCAGCCCTGGCGTAAATGTTTACATCCGCAACGTATCAATTAACTGGCAGGCCTGTTTATTTCAACCACAGCTTCATTCGGGAAACTTACCTGCCCAGCAACATTAATGATAAAATCGTTCACAGTTAATTTTCGGCAACGCTGACCAATACCTCGCATGGCACAGACCATGCCGCTCCACCCATACATTCATTGACCGCCTGACCGGTAAGCCAGCCCGGTCAGAGATGACCTGATCGCGCCCGCCACAGCAGGATGGCATGGCGCTACCGCGTTATTAATGGGTCCGGTTTCGTCCGTTTAATTTTTGATTATTTTAAATCCAGCACCATCAGGGAGTTTTTAATATGTCAGCAAAAAAGCTGAAGTTGGGCGCCTTTATATTGATGATATTAACATCGGTATTTGGCGTCACTAATATCGGGATCGGTTTTTACCGAATGGGATATGCCGCCATTCCGATGTTCGTGATCGGCGGACTGTTCTTCTTCATCCCGTTCATTTTGATGATGATCGAATTCGGCACCGGCTTTCGCAAAGAGGCGGGCGGTATCTTTACCTGGATGCGCCACTCGGTCTCGACCCGATTCGCCTTTATCGGTCTGACCATGTGGTTCGCCTCCTACGTCATCTGGATGTTTGGCAAGGCGCTCTCTATGTGGGTGCCCCTCTCCTTCATGCTGTTTGGCCGCGACATCACCGTCATCCCGGTCACCCTGGGCACTGGGGTCGACTTCGGCCCCTTTATTCTGGGCGTGGTCGCCATCGCGCTGGTTGCCACCGTCACCAAGCTCATCACTCTGGGCAGCGCCCGCTTCGCTAAAGTGGCGGCCATCGGCGGTCTCTCCGTGGTGGCACTCAACGTGTTGCTGCTGGTCGGTGGCGTCTTCACCTTCGCGGTGAGCGGCATGACTCTGCAGGAGCCCTTCACCCAGGCATCGCTGACGGCGTCTCCCAATGCCGCTTTCAACGACATCATCCCCTTCCTCGGCTTTATGGTGTTCGCCATCTTCGCCTACGGCGGGGTCGAGGCGATGGCCGGGGTGGCTGACGAGCTGGAAGATCCCGAGCGTGACCTCAAGCGCGGCATCTTCCTCTCCGGCGCCTTCATCGTTCTCTGCTACATCATCGGCTTTCTGGCGGTCGGCTCCATCATGCGCTGGAGCGACTTCCCGGCCGAGGGGATCACCTCTCTCTCCGCCCTCTTCATCATCATGCTGGAGCTGGGGCGCCATCTGGGTGGCGAGTGGCTGGGACAGGTATTCATGCGCTTTGCCGGATTGGGCATGTTCCTGAGCTATCTGGGTGCTTTTATCGCCCTCTCCTACGCGCCGCTGCGCCAGTTCATCACCGGCACCCCGAGCTACTTCTGGCCGGAGCGTTTCCAGCGCGAGAACGAGAATGGCGTGCGGATTGAAGCTCTCAAGATGCAAGCCTGGGTGGTCTGCCTGTTCATTGCCGCCAAATCCATCTTCACCCTGATCAACCCGGAAGGGGCCGCCGCCCTCTATGAGCTGATCATCACCATGACCAACGTCGGCATGACCCTGCCCTACATGTTCCTCATCTACGCCTGGTATAGCTATCGCAACAACCCGGCGCTGGGCAAGGACCTGATCTTCTTCAAGAGCGCGGGCTCGGTACTGCTTGCCACCATCATCAGCCTGATCCTGGTCGCCTTCGGCAACGTCTTTACCGTGGTGGCCCCCTTTATCTCCGGCGATATCTCCACCGGCGTCTGGACCATCATTGGCCCGCTGCTGTTCGTGGTGATCGCCATGCGCTTCAAGATCAAGCAGGAGGATGCCCACTAAACGGTAAGCAACGCACCATGCCAATCGGGACCGCTCTGGTCCCGATTTTTCTTGCTCCGCGATGCCATGCCCCGGCAAACCCTCACCATGATGTCCTGTCGGCAGCCCCCATAAATAGACTCCAGAGAGGCCATTTTCACCCGCGTTTCGCTGCCAGAGCCCTTTTAACGCCGCAAATTATCAATATCAAGGTGAGAATGATTGTGAAGCGCCAGTTCACGACATATAACTTAGCGAGATATCCCTGTATTTCGCCCGGTAGAGCTGATCATGATGATGCGTTCCCTCCTTCCCCTGTTGCTTGGCGCAGTAATGCTGCCGGCCACTATGGACAGTGCCCATGCCAACCCCTTTTCCGCCAGCAGCAAGAGCAGCAGCGGCTTTCTCGAGCGACGGGATGTGCCTAACCTCAGCTCGGCTGCCTTCGTGGTGGCCAACCACAGAACCGGCGAGGTGATCTCCGAGCGCAACGGCAACCGGGTAATGCCCATCGCCTCACTCACCAAGCTGATGACGGCGCTGGTGGTGCTGGATGCCAACCTGCGCCTCAACGAAATGCTCACCGTGACCAATGCCGACATCGACCGCATCAAGGGAACCGGCTCGCGCCTGGCCATAGGTTCCAGGCTCAGTCGCGCCGAAATGCTCCATATCGCCCTGATGTCCTCTGAAAACCGCGCCGCCTCGGCGCTGGCCCGCCACTATCCCGGCGGCCAGCGTGCCTTCGTCGAGGCGATGAACGCCAAAGCCCGCATGCTGGGGATGTGGAATACCCGCTACGCCGACAGTACCGGGCTCAACCCGCGCAATGTCTCCACCGCGCAGGATCTCGCCAAACTCGCCGCCGCAGCGGCCTCCTATCCGCTGATCCGCCAGTACTCCACCGACGAGCAGAGTTATGTGCGCACCAACAAGCGTCAGCTGCACTACCTCAACTCCAACCGGTTGATCCGCGAAGGGCAATGGGAGTTCACCCTCTCCAAGACCGGCTATATCCGCGAAGCGGGCCGCTGTCTGGTGCTGGGCACCAAGGTCAATCGTGAGCCGGTGATCATGGTGCTGCTCAATGCCGAGACCACCAACGATCGGGTCGCCGATGCCAAGCGGATCAAAACCTGGCTGGAGAGCTCGGGCAGAACCACCCTTGCAGCCAACCAGAGCAGCATGCTGACTCACCAGTAAGCTCGAGCTCCCCAACCAAGCGAGGCACCTGCCTCGCTTTTTTTATCTGCATGAGCGCGCCCAAAAAATGGGATCCAGTTCCCGCTACAGGTAACACCTTCTGCCATCCCGTTACAAAACGTAACTACTCAACAGCGTGATTCACACTAATAGAATCAATTGGTTGTAACCTGGCAGCAAGAATTTTAGCGTGCCATCACAACCCCTGTAACGACGAGCCACCATGCGTATTTCCAGTATCGAGTGCGGGCGGGTACTGGCCATTCTGGCCGTGATGACCATTCACGTATCCCCCTTCGCCAATCCGTTCAATCCCGCCATGTGGGGAAATGGATCCTGGCTCTGGCTGAGCGGCACCATCAACCAGTTATGCCGCTTTGCCGTGCCGCTGTTTTTCCTCTGTGCCGGTTACTTTCTGCAGCCGAGACTGAGCCGCGAAGCGCCGCTGACCGTTGCCTGGCGCTACTGCCACCCCTTGCTGCTGCTCTGGCTGGTATGGAGTCTGGTCTACCTGCTGGTGCCGTTCAATCCGCTGGATGCCGTGCAGCAAGGCTATCTGGCCTCCCTGCGCGGGCAGTGGCAATTCCAGCTCGGCGACCCCCTCAATGGCTGGCTGGTGGGCGGCATGATCCACCTCTGGTTCCTGCCAGCCCTGATCATGGCGGTGACCCTGCTGGCACTCTGTTACCGGCTTGGCAGACCATCGCTCGCCATCTGGCTGGGTCTTGGCCTCTACCTGCTGGCGCTGCTGGGGGGCTCCTATGCCAAGCCGCTGCTGGGTGCCGAGTGGCCACTGCTCACCCGTAACGGCCCCTTCTTCTCCCTGCTGTTTGTGGCACTCGGGGCCCTGTTGCGCCAGCGTCAGTGGCAGCCCGATGCCCGCACCGGCTGGCGACTGCTGCTGGCGGGCGTGGCGCTCTATGGCTGTGAAGCCTGGGGGCTGCAGCACTTCGCCGGGGTGCCACTCACCCGCCACGACTTCCTGCTCGGCTCCCTTCCCTGGGCTCTCGGTCTGTTTGGCCTGCTGCTAGCCAACCCCGAGTGGGGCAAGGGCAGCTGGCTTGAACGTCAGGCCCCCAAAGTGCTCGGGCTCTACTGCCTGCACATGATGCTGGTGGTCTGGCTCTTCGTGTTCGGCCCACAGGGCGCATCCATCCTGTGGGAGATCGCCAAGGTGCCGCTGCTGCTGGGATCGTCTCTGCTGGTCTATCGCCTGCTGGCGGCCTTGCCCCTCACCCGCCGACTGCTGCGCACCCACTGATCCGGTATCCGGCCCATCCTATCGGGCCGGATACCTCTTCACGTTTAGCCCCTTTCTCTTCCGCTACGCCCTTTTTCCCTCGCTTCATTCTCGCCGTTTGCTGCAATGACTCTGCTTTTCAGCCTAGCTCCCCCGACCGCACAACCCGCCTCCAATGCAACCCTCCATTTTCACCTTGCCAGACAAATGAAAATCAATATCATTGGCATCCCGCTTAAGCGGGTCAGGCTAATTATAATTAAATCAATATGTTCGAGCCGTCAGGTCGACATCCAAAGAGTCAATATTGAATATGCAGCACCCTCACTTTCGCAGAACGCTGGTCTCATTGGCACTGCTGGGCACCGGCTTCACAGCCCAGGCCGCCGATGAAACCATGACTGTGGTTGGCAAACGTTCCCAGCATCAGGAAGTTGCCACCGCTACCCGTACCAATACGCCAGCCAAGCTGGTGCCCCAGACCATCGACAGCGTCAAGGTCAGCGAGCTGACCGCCTTCGGCCAACCGACGCTGAGTGAAGCCCTGAGCGGCATTCCCGGGGTCAACGCCAGCGGTGACACCCGCTTCGATGGGGTCAATATCCGCGGCTTCAGCGCCAGCAACGACTTCTATCTCGACGGATTCCGCGACGACATGCAGTACACCCGGGATCTCGGCAACATCGAGCGGGTGGAAGTGCTCAAGGGCCCGGCTGCCGTGCTCTACGGACGTGGCAGCACTGGGGGCATCGTCAACCGGGTCAGCAAGAAGCCACAGAAAGGACAGGAGTCCAGCGTCACCGCCCGGGTCGGCAGCTTTGACAGCCAGCGGCTGGCAGCCGACCTCAATGGCGAGGCGAGTGAGCAGGTGCAACTGCGCCTCAACATGGCGCAAGAGGACAAAGATAGCTTCCGCAACGGCGTGAAGAGCAAGCGCACCCTGCTGGCACCTTCCGCCAACTGGGAGATCAGCGACAACCTCAACTGGCTGGTGCAGTACGAGCGCAACGAACATGACCGCACCCCGGATCGCGGCATTCCCGGGGTCAATGGTCGCCCGGCCGATGTGCCGCGGGAGTATGTTTACAGCGATACCAGCCGTGACTTCATCGATGACGTGGCGCAATCCACCCGTTCCCGCCTCTCCTGGGACATCAACGATCAGTGGCAGCTGCGCCAGCAGCTCGGTTACTCCACCCTCGACAGCCAGTTTGACAACACCTATGTCACCAGCGTCAAAGGGGATCAGGTGACCCGCTCCCGCTGGCAGCAGGATCTGAAAGCGAAGAACCTGATCAGCAACACCGAGGCCGAGGGTCTGTTCCAGACCGGCCCGGTGGAACATCGTCTGCTGGTTGGCTTCGAGCAGAACTGGCAGGAGCGCACACCCAAGCTCTACCAGAATGCCACCGCCATCCCGTCTGGCAACCTCTACGATCCTGGCTCGCTGCCTACCTACAATGGTGCCATGAAGCTCTCCAGCGACGCCAAACACAAGGTGCGCGGCAATGGCCTCTATCTGCAGGATCAGCTCAGCCTGGGTGACTGGCATCTGGTTGGCGGGCTGCGCCGTGACGACTTCACCGTCACCAGTCGCCGCTACGACCTCAACAAGGAGGAGAGCGTCTCGGTCAATAGCCTGAGCCCGCGCCTCGGTCTGGTGTGGAACCCCCTCGAGGATCACGCCTTCTACACCTCCTACAGCAAGACCTTCACTCCAGTGGGTGGCGAGCTGATCGGCATCACCCCGGGCGACAAGAATAACGGGCTGGAACCCCAACACACCCGCCTCTACGAAGGAGGTGTGAAGAGTGACTGGCTGAATGGCAAGCTGGCGACCACCCTCTCCCTCTATCGACTGGAGATGTACAACAAGCGCACCAAGGATCCGCTGGATCCCACCAAGGTGATCCTCACCGGCCTGCAGCGTACCGAGGGGATCGAGCTGAGCGCCCGCGCCGAACTGACCGACGAGATCTACCTGCGTGGCGGCTTCGCCATCCAGGATGCGGAGCAGGTCAAGGCGGATGCGGACCTGCAGGGCAAGCGCCCGATGAACGTCTCCCGCCAGAATGGCCAGTTCTATCTCGGCTACAAGAGTGGCGAGCTGGGCTGGTTCGGTGAAACCGGCGTAACGGCGGTGGGCGATCGCTTTGCCGACAACGCCAACACCACCACACTGCCCGGTTACGCCCGCTTCGATGCGCGCGCCGGTTATCGCTGGCAGCAGTGGGAAGCCCAGTTGAGCGCCGAAAACCTGACCGATCACGAGTACTTCGTCAGCGCCACCAGTGCCACCCAGATCATGCCGGGCACACCCCGCCAGCTGAGCCTGACCGGTACCTACCGTTTCTGATCCCAGTGACAACCACCCCGACTGGCCAGCCCTTGCTGGCCAGTTTTTTTATGAAGCAACCACGATGAAACGCAGAAGAGTTCCCCTTCACAACAACAAATGGGTACGCCGCCTCCATGCCTGGGCCGGTTTTTTTACCCTCGCCCTGATGCTGATGTACGGCATCACCGGCCTCTGGCTGCAACACCGAGCCGTGTTGCCCATCCCTGGCCCCCACACCGACAAATCGAGTGAAGAGATTGTGCTGGAGGCGCCGCTCGCCAGCCCGGAGCAGCTGAAAAGCCTGCTGCAACAGCGCTATCCCGATACCTTTGCCGACGGACGAACCATAATCACCCCGCCCCAGACCCTGCCCACTCCGAACGGCCCGCTCACCCTGCCCGCCAAGTGGGAGATGCGCGGCGTCACCCTCAGCCAGAGCGTGGCCGCCAGCTATGTCGAGGGCACCCTGCTGGTGCGCACCGATCTGCAACTGGCCAACGTTGCCGCCAGCCTCAACCGGCTGCACCGCGGCATGGGCACCGGCCTCGGCTGGCAGCTGTTTGGCGATATCGCCGCCCTGGCCCTGCTGCTGCTGGCCCTCACCAGCCTGTTTATGTGGACCAAGCTGCACGGCACACCCAGAGCCATCATCGTGCTGACGCTCGCAGGTACCCTCGGTACCCTGCTGTTTGCCCTGCTGGGATAGTGCGGCAACCATGTTCTGATGCAGCAAGGTTTGGAAAAAAACCACAATAGAAACAGGCCGCTGGCGGTGATGCCGTCAGCAGCCACATCAAGAAAAGGAAATAACGGAGAGCGGAAAAAGAGAAGGGATACCAAGAGGTAACGGGAAGTACAGCCTGCTCAGCAGCGACGCCCCAAAAGCGCAGGAACGCCAAAAACAAAAGGCCATCATTGCTGATGGCCTTTTGTCATGAATTTGATGGTGCCCGGGGTCGGACTCGAACCGACACGGTTATTCACCGGCGGATTTTGAATCCGCTGCGTCTACCGATTTCGCCACCCGGGCAACTGCGAGGGATTATACGAATGGCGCGATGCCATGCAAGGTGTTTTTCGATTGAACACTCCCGTTTGTTCATTTATTCAACGCCTTGCCGATGCGGGGCCAGTTACATAGAATGCCGCCATCATCTTAATGGAATAAAAACGATGGCCAAGCCTAAAAAAGTCCAACAAAAATCCCCCTCTACCGCCACTCAGCCATACCCGTCAGCGGGTCTGCTGCGTCGCCTCGGCGCCCTGGTCTATGATGCGCTGGTGGTGACTTCGCTGCTGATCATCGCTGGCTTCATCGGCATGGGTGTCGCCAAGCTGTTGCTGGTCACCGGCATGGCCAGCGTACCGGCGGGTGAAGATACCGTCTGGTTGCTGACCCGCCACCACCTGAGCCTGATCTACACCCTGTGGCTCGCCTTCGTCATCTGCGGTTTCTACACCTGGTTCTGGACCCGCGCTGGCCAGACCGTCGGCATGCGCGCCTGGCGGCTGCGCATTCAGAACGAGGATGGCAGCCACATCCGCGTTACCCAGGCGCTGATCCGTCTCGCTACCGCCGCCTTTGGTCTGGGCAACCTGATGTGCCTGTTCAACCGCCAGCGCCCGCGGGCGTTCCAGGATATCTGGGCCGAGTGCGAAGTGATTGTGCTGAGCAAGCAGGAAAATCTGGAGCTACTGAACAAGTAATATCGGTTTAATGCAGCAACGAAAGAGGGCACCAACAGGTGCCCTCTTTGCATAGCCTCATAACCTCGTGCGGATTACTGCTTGCGACTGAGGATGTAGAAGGAGATACCGCCAAACAGCAGGCTGGGCGCAACGGCCGCCAGAATGGGCGGTACCGCATAGACCAGACTGATGGGGCCAAACACCCGATCACTCACATAGACGGCGAAGCCGGTCATGATCCCCATCAGCATCCGCGCCCCCATGCTCACCGAGCGCAGCGGGCCGAAGATGAAGGAGGAGGCCAGCAGGATCATCGCCACCACCGAGAGCGGTGACAGCAATTTGCGCCACATCTCCAGCTTGTAGCGACCGGCATCTTGCTTGTTGGCATCGAGATAGCCGATGTAGTCGAGCAGACCGGAGACCGAGAGATTCTCGGGGTCGATACTCACCACCCCCAACTGCTTGGGCGTCAGCTCCGAGCTCCACTCCATCTTGTCGTGCTGTTCGCTGCGGATCTGCGCCGGGTCGTCGAAGCGGGTAACCTGGGTCTGCTTGAGCAGCCAGTGGTGGCGCTCAAACACCCCCTCCTGCGCCTGCACCACGTCGATCAGCTTGCGCTCGGGGGTGAAGCGATAGAGGGTGATGCCGGTGAGCGCGCCATCGTTGCGCACCCCGTTGATATTGACGAAGTTGTTACCATCGCGAGCCCACACCCCGTAGGCGGAGACCGTCAGACGACCTTCGGACAGCGCACCCGCCTTGATGTCATCTGCCATCCGCTTGGCGATGGGGGCCACATACTCCCCCATCAGCCCTACCAGGATCATCAGCGGGATCGCCGTCTTGAGCGCCGCCATCACGATACTGATCTTGGAGCGACCAGCCGCCTGCATAACTACCAGCTCGGAGCTGGTCGCCAGCTGACCCAGACCAATCAGGCCACCCAGCAGCGCGGCCAGCGGGAAGAACAGCACCGCCTCCTTGGGCATGGAGAGCAGAACATAGTAGAGGGCGTTGATCATGTCGTAGTTGCCGTCACCGACCGACTTGAGCTGCTCCACATACTTGATGAGCCCCGCCAGACCAACCAGCGTGATTTCACACAGCAGGATCGACATGAAAATGACCCGACCGATATATCTATCGAGAATGCCGAACATCAGCCGAGACTCCTATCTTGCAGCTTCATGCTGATTTTCTCCTGAAGAGCGATGCACCGGGTCGGCATCAAAATGACCCGATTGTCATATCTATCGAGAATGCCAAACATCAGCGGTAGTTCCTATGTGGCTTCATCATTTTGATTTGTTTATGAAATATTTGCTCTTCACCCCGTTCCACCAGCTGGTGCCCTGCAGATTGAGGGGCAGGCCGATAAACAGCAGGTAACCGAGCGGCACCAGGAACATCCCCGGCCAGTAGGGCAGCCGACCGCTGTCAATGGCCGAACGGGCGGCACTGAGCAGCAGGAAGTAGGAGAGATAGAGCATGATGGCGGGCAACAGCTTGGCGTAGCGCCCCTGACGGGGATTGACCCGCGCCAGCGGTACCACCAGCAGGGTGAGCACCGGAATGGAGAGGGGCAGCGAGATGCGCCACTGCAATTCCGCCATCATGGCGTTGTCCTGGGTACCGAACAGTTCCATGGTCGGCTTGGCCGCCGCCTTGCGGTTGGAACGCTCCATCTCCTGCTGGCGGATCACCAGACCATATTCGCGAAAATCGGAGATCTGGAACTGCTTGCCGGAGAAGTTCCCCTCGTAGCGGGAGCCATCCATCAGGGTCAGCCACTGCAGGCCTTTCTCATCGACCGTCACCACCCCTTCGGTCGCCACCACCACCGAGGGAGGATTGTTCCCCTCCGCCCGCTGCAGCACGAAGATCTTTTGCAGTTTTGAGCCGTTGTCGTTCAGATCCTGGATATAGGCAACCAGACGCCCCTTGTCGAGCTCCATAAAGCGGCCTGCCTGCAGGAAGGAGATACCCGGATCCGCCTTGAACTCGTCGATCACCTGATACTCGCGCTCCTTGGCTTGCGGGGCGATCCAGCCGGTGTTGAATGCCGCGACGGCAGCAGTCAGCAAGGCCAGCAACATGGCGCTGCGCATCACGAAACGGTGACTGAAACCGACCGCATGCATCACCGTCATTTCGCTTTCGGCGTAGAGGCGACCATGGGCAAACAAGATGGCTAAAAAGAGACTGATAGGCAGCATCAACAGCGCCATATTGGGCAAGTTGAGCAGCAGCAGGGTGGAGACCAGACGTGTCGGCACCTCACCATCGGCGGCATCACCGATGATCTTGATAAATTGTTGGCTGACAAAGATAAGCAGCAATACGAATAACACTGCCAGCTGGGTTTTCAGGGTTTCCCTGAACAAATATCGGAAAACGATCACAGTCATTCCCAAGTAAACTTGTGTTTTTAGTCGAATGCCTGAAAAATAGGGCCGTATATTGGATTTTTACCAGTTTGAACTGCGGAGCCTGTGGCTGTTCGCTCCGCCTCTGATACCCCAACAAGCACCGCATTATTCAATAAAAGGTGCCTTTTGTCTTTAGGATGTAGGAGATTCCATGGAGTTCAGTGTAAAGAGTGGCAGTCCAGAGAAGCAACGTAGCGCCTGCGTCGTAGTCGGCGTATTTGAGCCTCGTCGCCTCTCTCCGGTTGCCGAACAACTGGACAAGATCAGCGATGGCTATATCAGTTCGCTGCTGCGCCGTGGCGACCTGGAAGGGAAACCAGGCCAGATGCTGCTGCTGCATCAAGTACCGGGCGTGCTCAGCGAGCGCGTACTGCTGGTCGGATGCGGCAAGGAGCGGGAACTCGACGAACGCCAGTACAAGCAGATCATCAACAAGACCATCACCACCCTGAACGAAACCGGCTCCATGGAAGCGGTCTGCTTCCTCACCGAGCTGCACGTCAAGGGTCGGGATACCTATTGGAAGGTGCGCCAGGCGGTAGAAACCACCAAGGCGGGCCTCTACAGCTTTGATCAGTTCAAGACCAACAAGGCCGAGCCACGTCGCCCGCTGCGCAAGCTGGTCTTCAACGTGCCGACGCGTCGGGAACTGACCATTGGTGAAAAAGCCATCGCTCACGGTCTGGCCGTGGCCAAGGGTGTGCGGGTCTGTCGCGACGTGGCGAACATGCCGCCCAACGTCTGCAACCCGGCCTATCTGGCCTCCCAGGCCCGTCGTCTGGCCGATGCCTATGACAACATCACCACCAAGGTGGTGGGCGAGCAGGAGATGGCCGAGCTCGGCATGAACTCCTATCTGGCGGTGGCCCGCGGCTCCGACAACGAAGCCATGATGGCCATCATCGAATACAAGGGTCATCCGGATGCCAAGCCCATCGTGCTGGTCGGCAAGGGTCTGACCTTTGATTCAGGCGGCATCTCCATCAAGCCGGCCGACGGCATGGACGAGATGAAGTACGACATGGGTGGCGCCGCCTCCGTGCTCGGCACCATGCATGCGCTGGCACAGCTGCAACTGCCGATCAACGTCATCGGCGTACTGGCTGGCTGTGAAAACATGCCGGGTGGCAACGCCTATCGTCCGGGTGACATCCTCACCTCCATGTCCGGCCAGACCATCGAAGTGCTCAACACCGATGCGGAAGGTCGTCTGGTACTGTGTGATGCGCTGACCTATGTGGACCGCTTCGATCCGGAAACCGTGATCGACGTGGCGACTCTGACCGGTGCCTGCGTCATCGCGCTGGGCCACCACACCTCGGGTCTGCTGGCCAACCACAACCCGCTGGCCCACGAGCTGCTCAACGCCTCCGAGCAGGCGGGTGATCGCGCCTGGCGTCTGCCGTTGTTCGACGAGTATCAGGAGCAGATCGACAGCCCGTTCGCCGACATGGCCAACATCGGCGGTCGTCCGGCCGGTACCATCACCGCGGCGGCCTTCCTGTCACGCTTCACCAAGAAGTACAACTGGGCCCACCTGGATATCGCCGGGACCGCCTGGAAGAGTGGCAAGGACAAAGGCTCCACCGGTCGTCCGGTGCCCCTGCTGACCCAGTTCCTGTTGAACCGGGCTGGCGTGGATATCGAAGAGAAAGAGTAACTCTCCGGCCCCTGCCGATGGCTGCATCGGAAGGGTTGGCGTTACCCTGAACCACAAGGAAGAGGCCCGCCTCTTCCTTGTTTCATTCTTGAATCAGTGAGCTGCGGACGGGAAACGCCCCGTCAGCCTCATGAGGCGGTCAACAGTCCGTCACCGCAAAACGGGATCAACCTGATGAGCCAAGTGACCTTTTACCTGATGAGCGAACAGGATGACGCGCAGGCCTCTGCGGTCGAACGACTGGCCTGCACCCTTGCGGCCGAGTCGTGGGGCGCGGGCCATATCTACCTGTTGTGCGACGATGAGGCGCAGGCCCTGCGCCTCGACGAACTGCTGTGGCAGCTGCCGCCGGAGCGCTTCGTGCCGCACCAGCTGCAAGGCGAAAGCGGCATGGCCCCGGTGGAGATCGGCTTTCAGCCGCCGAAACGGCGCTACGCCCGCCTCATCAATCTGGCCACTGCGACACCTTTGTTTGCAGGACACTTCGCTCAAGTGGTAGATTTTGTCCCCACTGATGAAACACAAAAGCAGCAAGCCCGCGAGCGCTACAAGCACTATCGCCAGGCAGGCCATACCCTCGAAATGAGGGATCAGCCCGTCCTTGCCGCACCGGATCCGGCGCAGCCATGACTGCAACCTATTGATCCAAAAAGAATCAACACCAGAATCCATCCATCCAGATTACGGCGAGACCATGGAAAAGACTTTTAATCACAACGCCATCGAACAGGCGCTCTATCAGCACTGGGAAGCCCAGGGTTACTTCAAGCCCCACGGCGACACCAGCAAAGACTCCTTCTGCATCATGATCCCGCCGCCGAACGTCACTGGCAGCCTGCACATGGGGCACGCCTTCCAGCAAACCCTGATGGATACCCTGATCCGCTACAACCGCATGCAGGGCAAAAACACCCTGTGGCAGGCAGGTACCGACCACGCCGGTATCGCCACCCAGATGGTGGTTGAGCGCAAGATCGCAGCAGAAGAGGGCAAGACTCGCCACGATTACGGCCGTGATGCCTTCATCGACAAGATTTGGCAGTGGAAGGAAGAGTCTGGCGGCACCATCACCCGCCAGATGCGCCGTCTGGGCGACTCCGTGGATTGGGAGCGCGAGCGCTTCACCATGGATGAGGGTCTCTCCGCCGCCGTGCAGGAAGTATTTGTCCGTCTCTACGAAGATGGCCTGATGTACCGCGGCAAGCGTCTGGTGAACTGGGATCCGAAACTCAACACCGCCATCTCCGATCTGGAAGTGGAAAACCGCGAGATCAAGGGCCACATGTGGCACCTGCGCTATCCGCTGGCCAACGGCGCCAAGACTGCCGAAGGCAAGGATTACCTGATTGTCGCCACCACCCGTCCGGAGACCATGCTGGGCGACACCGCCGTGGCAGTGAACCCGGAAGACCCGCGCTACAAGGCACTGATAGGCCAGCACATCCTGCTGCCGCTGGTGAACCGTCTGATCCCCATCGTCGCCGATGAACACGCCGACATGGAGAAGGGCACAGGTTGCGTGAAGATCACCCCGGCTCACGACTTCAACGATAACGAAGTGGGCAAGCGCCACAGCCTGCCGATGATCAACATCTTCACTCTGGACGCCCATGTGCGTGCCGAGGCCGAAGTGGTCGATACCAACGGCAACCCGAGCACCGCCTATGACGCGGCCCTGCCGGCCGAGTTCGCCGGTCTGGAGCGCTTCGCGGCCCGTAAAGCGATTCTGGCCAAGCTCGAAGAGCTGGGTCTGCTGGACGAGATCAAGGATCACGTGCTGCAACAGCCTTACGGCGATCGCGGTGGCGTGCCCATCGAGCCGATGCTGACCGACCAGTGGTATGTGCGCGTGGCCCCCATGGCCAAGACCGCCATCGAAGCGGTGGAAGATGGCCGCATCCAGTTCGTGCCCAAGCAGTACGAAAACATGTACTTCTCCTGGATGCGCGACATTCAGGACTGGTGCGTCTCCCGTCAGCTGTGGTGGGGTCACCGCATCCCGGCATGGTATGACGACGCCGGCAATGTCTACGTGGGCCGTGACGAGGCGGAAGTGCGTGCCAAGCACAGCATCCCGTCCGTGACCACCCTGCGTCAGGACGAAGACGTGCTCGACACCTGGTTCAGCTCCGCCCTGTGGACCTTCTCCACTCTGGGCTGGCCGAACAACACCGAAGCACTCAAGACCTTCCACCCGACCGACGTGCTGATGAGCGGCTTCGACATCATCTTCTTCTGGATTGCCCGGATGATCATGATGACCATGCACTTCATCAAGGACGAAAACGGCCAGCCGCAAGTCCCGTTCAAGACCGTCTACATCACCGGCCTTATCCGTGACGAAGAAGGCCAGAAGATGTCCAAGTCCAAGGGCAACGTGCTGGATCCCCTCGACATGATCGACGGCATCTCGCTGGAAGATCTGCTGGAGAAGCGCACCGGCAACATGATGCAGCCGCAGATGGCCGAGAAGATCGGCAAGCGTACCGCCAAGCAGTTCCCGGAAGGGATCGAGGCTCACGGTACCGACGCCCTGCGCTTCACGCTGGCGGCGCTGGCCTCTACCGGTCGTGACATCAACTGGGACATGAAGCGCCTGGACGGCTACAACAACTTCTGCAACAAGTTGTGGAACGCCTCCCGCTATGTGCTGATGAACACCGAAGATCAGGATTGTGGTTTTGCCGGTGGCGAAATGGCGTTCAGTCTGGCGGATCGCTGGATCCAGTCCCAGCTGCAAGTGGCCATTCGTGACTTCCGTACCGCCCTCGATACCTACCGCTTCGACATCGCCGCTGGCGTGTTGTACGAATTTATCTGGAACCAGTTCTGTGACTGGTATCTGGAGCTGACCAAGCCGGTACTGGGCAAGGGTTCCGAGGCTGAGCAGCGCGCTGCCCGCCATACCCTGGTGACCGTGCTGGAAACCCTGCTGCGTCTGGCGCACCCGATCATCCCGTTCATCACCGAGACCATCTGGAAATCGGTCGCTCCGCTGGCTGGCGTACACGCCGACACCATCATGATTCAGGCCTTCCCCGAGTTCGACGCCGCCAAGGTGGACGAGGCCGCGATGGCGGATCAGGAGTGGGTGAAGGAGTTCATCGTCAGCATCCGCAACATCCGCGCCGAAATGAACGTGGCGCCCAGCGTGCCCCTCAACGTGCTGCTCCAGTGCGATGCCAAGGATGCCCAGCGCGCCGGTGACAACGAGGCCTTCCTCAAGTCCCTGGCCCGTCTGGAGTCCATCCGCGTACTGGCAGACGGTGAAGTGGCTCCCCTGTCAGTGAAGAAGCTGATCGGCGCTACCGAGCTGATGATCCCGATGGCCGGTCTCATCGACAAGGACGCCGAGCTGGCCCGTCTGGCCAAAGAGGTTGCCCGTCTGGTGGGTGAGTGCGGCCGCATCGAAGGCAAACTCGGCAACGAAGCCTTCGTTGCCAAGGCGCCGGAAGCGGTGATCGCCAAAGAGCGCGAGAAGCTGGAAGATTACCGTCTCCAGCTGACCAAACTGGAAGCCCAGCAGGCCGAGATCGCCGCGCTGTAAGCGCCGCGTCTAACCGCTACAGCAAAGCCCCCTGACCCAAGGGGGCTTTTTCATATCCGCGCTTCCCGTTTCAGCTCACCAACAGCCAGCAGCAGAAGCCGAGATAGAGCAGCGCGACCAGCGCCAACCGCCCCGCAGTCATGGCCCCCTTTCGGAGCCCCCACCACAGCAAGCCCACTGCCAGCAGCGTCACCAGCGAGGAGGCCATCATGGCGCCATCCAGCAGCCAGGGGGTAAACAGCAGGCAGAACGCCTTGGGGATGGTGCCCTGGATCATCATGGCCCCGGAGATATTGGCCAGCGCCAGCCGGTTCTTGCCCTGTCGCACCCAGATCAGCACGTTCATCAGCTCCGGCATCTCGGTCGCCACCGGACTCAGTAGCAGGGCCGCCAGCACCGGCGAGAGGCCAAACAGCTCGCCCATGCTCTCCAGCTGATGGACGAACAGCTGAGCCGCCAGTGCGACTATCACCAGCGCAGCCAACGTCTGCAGCAGCACCTTGCCAAGGGGCGGGATCCCCGCGTCGGGAGCCAGTTTGAGGGGCTCCGGCAGCTCGACCTCGTGGCTGTCACTCTGTTTCAGCTCGCGCCGCACATAGACGAGGTAGAACAGCACAAAGAGCGGGGCCAGCCAGCTCTTGCCGCTAAAAGCGACCAGACCCAGCGCGGTTGCCACCAGAAAGATGCCCATAAACCAGCGCTGATCCCGGCCAATCTCGCGCTGTACCTCGCCATCGATGGCCCGTTCGGTACGCCCCATGCAAAGCAGCAAGGTAAGACCGACCGCTGCATAGCCGATGGTCGCCAGCACCAGTGGCCCGCCGAGGGTAGCACCGATGCCGATCTCCTGCTGGGCAGTCGTGTTGCCCATCAGCAGGGCGGTGAGGGTGACGATGCACTCGGGCAGCGCCGTACCCAGTGCCGCCAGCAGCGAACCGGTGGCGCTTTGGGAGAGTTTGAAGTGGTGGCCGGTCCACTCGATGCCGTTGACGAAGTATTCGCAGGCAAGGTAGATGGTGACCGCAGAGACGAGAAATAACAGCAGGGTAATCAACATAATAGATACCGCCAGGCGAGCAGAATAACCGATGGACCCGACATGGCTCGCCCAGCTGGCGTGCATATCGAGGCCAAAGGTCTTGCAGAGCGATAGTGCCTATCGCCGCCCATGCCATGGATGCGAGGATCCAAGAGTGTTGACATGGGCCCGGCCCGGAATGCGGGCGGGTTGCTACTCCCCAATGACTGAGGGGACGTTTTACCAACTCGACCGCCGCCTCACAAGGCAAATTAATGACAACTCATTCAATAAGTTGTAAGGGAATGTAACCTCGCCAGCGCCCCCTCCCCGCCACCATTGCGCTGTTGGCACACCGATTGCTGTAGGTAGTTCACTATCCACAACAGTTTGGGAAGGATGAACAATGAAACGGTGGATCCAACATTTCTATCAACTGAACCGCCTCAATTGGCTGATGGTCTGGTTGTTGCTCTGCTGCAGCATCATTCTGCTGTTTCCGGCCGGGCTGATGAAAGGGGCCGTCAGCCAGTGGGCTGCGGATCATGCGGCCTGGCTGGGGGTCGGCATGCTGATCGCCATCTCCTACTTCTGCAGTCAGGGCTTCCTGATCGCCTGGGAGTGGGCGTGCGAAGAGTGGCAGGCGCGCCGTCAGCAAGACCAGCTGGCCCAAATGATCGGCTTCCTCGACTTCAACGAGAAAGCGGTGCTGCGCGAGTTCGTGCTGCAGCGTAAAAGCGTCATAAACTTGCCGATCACCGAGCCCGCCGTCAAAAACCTGATGGATGCCGGCGTCCTCACCTACGCCTACGGCAAGCCGACCCGGGAGAAGGATGACGAGAACCAGATCCGCGCCCTGATGATCGCCCTGCCCGCCCGACCGCTGCTCACCTACAAGGTGCTGGGACTGTCGCGTGGCAAGATGAGCGACGAGCAGGTGGAGCAGATCATGAATGCCAGACCCAAGTTCGCCCAGAAGGGGTTCCAGCGCTAACCGCCCCCCAACCGCCAGATGCAAAAGAGCCGGACACTGTCCGGCTCTCTCGTTTCTGCGCGACGTTCTGCGCCGCCTCTTCCGTCTTCTTGCGCCCTACCCCTTGAGGCTGGAACAGAAGCTGACATCCGCGACCTTGGTCACCGGATCGAAGCTGTAATAGAGCTCGAAACAGGGCCGATCATCAAATTCGAAACCGGCCGCTACCACCTCACCGATATGTTGCTGCCAGAGCGCGGGATATTGGGCCGGGTCGGTCACGGTGAAACGTGACTGGCCATAACGGCCACCCACCAACAGTTGGATCTCCACATTTCCACTGCCTTTGGTACCCGCCGGAACGGTGACGCAGATATCGGTGCGACACTGCTGGGGCGCGGTGATTTCGGGGTTGTCGTGGTAGATGAAGATCCACTCCCCCTCGACCAGCCCCTGCTCGGCCGACCACTGGTAGAGCTGGTCACACACCGGCTCGTAGCCAGTGCCGTAAGGGCCGGTCACCCGGATATAGGCCAGGGTGCGCGGCGCCATCTGTTCGGTTTTCATCGGTTGCCTCCTTTCATCGGAACGGCTTTCAGCATAACCAGCCTCGCGGGCAACGGCGTGTCCATTCTTGCTCAGTTGTAGCAGTGAAGGTTGCTGGCGCAGCGCCCCCGGCGTCGTGGCAAACTGCTTGCGAAACGCCTTGGCAAAGGCCTGCGAGCTGGCAAAACCGGCCGAGAAGGCAATCTCGGTCACCGGGTCGCGGCTGTAGCAGAGGGAGCGGGCTGCCCGCTCCAACCGCAGGCGGCGCTGCATCTCGGCCGGGGTTTCACCGGTGACGGCGGTAAAGACCCGATGAAAGTGATAGCTGGAGAGCGAGGCTAGCTTGGCGGCTTCGCTGAGGCAGAGCTCGGGATTCTGCTCCAGCGCCCGGATCACCGGGCGCAATCTGGCCTGATAATCGACCATGCTGTTAGCGACTGGCGCCCCCCGCCACTCTGGCCATATGGAACACATCCACATAGCGTCCCTGCCGGAAGGCATAGTCGCGGGCCAGCCCCTCCTGAGTGAAACCGAACTTGCGATAGAGCGCCTGTGCGGCCTCATTGTCGGTATAGACGGTCAGCTCAATCCGGTGCAGGTTGAGCCAGTTATCGGCCAGATCCAGCGCTGCTGCCATCAGGGCAGAGCCCACCCCCTTGCCAGCCCAGTCATCCCGTACCCCCATGCCGATACCGGCCACATGCTTGCGTCTCGGATTGGGCTCCACATGCAATGAGATCTGGCCCACCAGCCCCCCATCTGCTTCCGCCACCAAGGCGACCACATCACCGCTCTCCAACCGCTTCTGCCACTGGCTAAGGGGAGGCATAGGCAGGTGCAAAGTGCCCGCCTGGGCATTGGGCATGGCGTAGAGATCCCGCAAGGCGGGGGCATCGGCCGGTTCGGCATGACGAATGGTAATCTGCATATGAGGCTCCTTCTCGAAGCCTCCATCATGCAATATCCGGCGCAGTGAAACATCCCCTATCCACACCCATTTGTCTTGCCTATCAAAGGGCGAGGAAAGGCCCATTGGCCGATCAAAGAGCAGATCCGTAGGCTGGCCCCATATCAACAAGGAGAGAAGCCATGACTGACAAGACCCTGCACAGCGCCAACGGTGCCCCCGTCGTCGACAACAACAACAGCCTCACCGCTGGCCCGCGCGGCCCCATCCTGATGCAAGATATCTGGTTGATGGAGAAACTCGCCCACTTCGACCGTGAGCGCATTCCCGAGCGGGTGGTTCACGCTAAGGGCTCGGGCGCCTACGGCACCTTTACCGTGACCCACGACATCAGCCAGTTCAGCAAGGCAGATCTGTTCAGCGCTATCGGCAAGCAGACCCCGGTCTTTCTGCGTTTCTCCACCGTGGCAGGCGAGAAGGGCGCCGCCGATGCCGAACGCGACGTGCGCGGCTTCGCCCTCAAGTTCTACACCGAGCAGGGCAACTGGGATCTGGTGGGCAACAACACCCCGGTCTTTTTCATCCGCGATCCGCTGAAATTCCCTGACTTCATCCACACCCAGAAGCGGGATCCGCGCACCAACCTGCGCAGCGCCACCGCCGCCTGGGACTTCTGGTCACGCCATCCGGAATCCCTGCATCAGGTCACCATACTGTTCAGCGATCGCGGCATTCCCAAGAGCCTGCGGGAGATGAACGGCTACGGCAGCCACACCTTCAGCTTTATCAACGATGCGAACGAGCGCTTCTGGGTCAAATTCCACTTCAAGACCGAGCAGGGCCACAGCTTCTACACCGATGAAGAGGCCGCCACCGCCGTCGGGCAGGATCGGGAGACCAGTCAGGCGGACCTGTTCAACGCCATCGAGCGGGGCGACTTCCCGCGCTGGAAGGTCTATGTGCAGGTGATGCCGGAGGCCGAAGCCCAGACTTACAACATCCACCCGTTCGACCTCACCAAGGTGTGGCCACACAGCGACTACCCGCTGATCCCGGTGGGCGTGCTGGAGCTTAACCAGAACCCGGACAACTACTTCGCCCATGTGGAGCAGGCCGCGTTTACCCCGGCCAACGTGGTGCCCGGTATCGGCTTCTCGCCGGATCGCATGCTGCAAGGGCGGCTCTTCTCCTACGGTGACACCCAGCGCTATCGCCTCGGCGTCAACCACGGTCTGCTGCCGGTTAACGCCCCGCGCTGCCCGTTCCACCACGGCGCCCATCGTGATGGCGCCATGCGGGCAGACAGCAATGGCGGCGCCAGCCCCAACTATCAGCCAAACCGTTTCGGTACCCAGCAGCCGAGCGAGCAACACGAACCGGCGCTGAGTCTGGAAGGGGCCGCCCTGCACTACGACTTCCGTGACTACGACAGCGACTACTACAGCCAGCCGGGCAACCTGTTCCGCATCATGGACGAGGGGCAGCGTTCACGGCTCGCCGCCAACCTGGCCCGATCTCTCATCAATGTGGAGGATGACGCCATCGTCGCGGCCCAGCTCAAGCACTTCGAGCAGGCCGACCCCGAGTACGCCAAGCGGGTCGAACTGGCACTGGCCGCCTTGCAGCGCTAAGTCGCAAGCAGCCAACATCTGCAAAAGCAAAACGGGGGCCTGATGGCCCCCGTTGTCATGATGCTGACGGTGATAAATGCAAAACGGAGCCCGAGGCTCCGTCTTTTCAATGCAGTATCAATCCCTTACGGAACGTGCTTCCCGCTCCCTTGCCAACAAGCGTTTGTACCACCCGTTACAGCAACCAGGCTGTGCATTGGAAGAGTACCGCCGAGCTGGTGATAAATACAAAACGGAGCCCGAGGCTCCGTTTTTCAATGCAGTATCAATCCCTTACGGAACGCGCTTCACGCTCTTCCCGCTCCCTTGCCAACAAGCGTTTGTACCACCAGCTACTGCGACGACGTTGTGCATTGGAAGAGCGACGAGCCATTTCTTAGGTTCCAGCCAAGAGAAGAAAGGAGCTGCATTATGCGACAGGGATCACGTCCATGTCTTTAGCTGGATCAAGAAAAGCCTCACTGACCCACGGAAATAGTCTTCTGATCTTTCGCCCCACGAGTGGCAGGCAGCACCACCGCAGGAGAGCGCCAGGCAAGCGGGCCATTGCTCTCGAGATCGTTGAGCGGGCCGCACTCCAGCCAGATATCTCCCTGCAGAATGCGGGCCCCTTCGGAATACTTCTGATCGGCAAACCAGCAGACCCGCTCGGGCAGCGAACCCAGTGGCAGCACCAGCTCGGGACTGGCAGACTCGCCCACCACAGTGGTTTTGGACGCAGCCAGGGCGGGAACGAGCCAGAGGGAGGCCAGCAGGCAGAGCAGTAAATTTCTCATAGGATGGATCCTGTTTCGATGCGGGGCACTCTTGAAGAATCGACCAGCGCCGGGGTTTACTTGACTGACAATCATACTGCCTGCTGGCATTGTGGAACCAATATGGTAGCCTGCCAGCGCCTGCGGGCAGTCTCTCGCTGCCACCCGCAAACTTCCGGTGAATTTGTCACGTTCTGACAAAATATAACCTTATTTATCAAATCGTTATTTGGATATTATCCCAATGCGTATCATGCCACTATTTCAGGCGGCCTGCCTGAGCCTGATGTTGTCCGCCTGCGTTGCCCCCCTGCTGATGATGGGGCCCACCAGCCAGCTGATGTGGGCCCTGCTCAAGCCGCTGGTCGGCTTTGACCCGAACGAGGTCAATCTATTCGAACAACCCCTGATCAAGGATCGGATGACCGCCATCCTTGGCCCCAACTACGACAGCACCATGCAGTTGCTCAAGACCGCCAATGAATTGCAGCAGGAAGGTCCGCTGTTTTACGTCGTATCCCGTTATGCACCGGTGCCGGATATCGCCAAGCAGGCGGGGATGGTGTGGAACTCGCAAACCAACCAGATGTCGGTATTGCTGCAAAAAGGGGATGGCACCACCCAAACCTTTGGCGAAAATCTGGCGGGCACGGCACCGACCTGGCCAACCGCCATGCAAGGCTGGCAGACCCCCACCAGCCAGCTCACCCCGGCTACCAATGCCCTAACCGGCGTGGCGACCAGTCAGAGTGGCACCGCCCCCTTCTCCCTTGGCAGCGCTCTGGGCACCGTGACCCGCGGCGTCACCGGCTCGCTGACCGACAGCGCCAGCCAGGCCATCAGCGGCGCAGCCGCCAACGCCACAGGACAGGCCACGCAAGCGGTGAGTCAAGGCGCGACCGATCTTACCCGCAGTGCAACCACTGCTGTCACCGCGCCCGCCAAGCAGGCGGTGAGCAGCACCGCGGCTACCGTGACACAGGAAGCCACCAAGGCCGTGGCCGCACCAGCCAAACAAGCGGTGAGCAGCACCACCGCCACCGTGATGCAAGAGGCCACCAAGGCCGTTGTCACACCTGCCAAACAGGCCGTCAGCAGCGCTACAGCGACCGTGACGCAAGAAGCGACCAAAGCCGTGGCTGCTCCGGCCAAACAGGCCGTCAGCAGCGCTACAGCGACCGTGACGCAAGAAGCCACCAAGGCCGTTGCCGCACCTGCCAAACAAGCCGCCAGCAGCGCTACAGCGACCGTGACACAAGAGGCCACCAAGGCCGTTACCGCTCCGGCCAAACAAGCCGTCAGCAGCGCCGCCGCGACCGTGACACAGGAAGCCACCAAGGCTGTTGCCACTCCCGCCAAACAGGCGGTCAGCAGTGCTGCCGCCACCGTGACGCAAGAGGCCACCAAGGCTGTGGCTGCCCCCACCCAGCAGGCCGTCAGTGCCGCCGCCCATACGGCCGGAGAGAGTGTCGCCGATGCCGCCAGAGCGGCGGAGGCCAAGGCACGCGCCAAAGCCGAGGCGGAGATGGAAGCCCTGCTCAAATAGACCGACAGGCCACCGCAAGGTGGCCTGTTGTTTTATCGCGTAACCGGATCATGAACTTATGGCAAAGGCCACATAGACTGTTAGGTAACTACCCGCACAAGGAGTGCACCATGCGCCTGCTCTCTGTTCTCGCTTCTCTCGCGCTGTTTATCGCGCTCCCGGCTCCGGCACTTATCTACTATTCGGAGCAGAACATGCCACTCAATGGCCAGGATAAAAATGGTCAGCCTGTGGGGTTGGCGGTCGAGTTGCTGCGCCTGATGTGGCGCGAAATGGGGGAGCCGGAGCAACCCATTCACTTTCTGCCCTGGGCCCGCGGCTGGTATCTGCTGACCCAGCAGCAAGAGGCCGTGCTGTTTACTACGGCCCATACCAAGGAGCGGGATCCCCACTTCCTCTGGGTCTGCCCCATCAGCCACTCCAGGGTCGCGCTGGTCGGCCGCAAGCAGGATGCCCCCAAAGTGGCCAGCAAAGCGGATCTCGCCAAGCTGCAGATCGGCGTGATGCAGGCGGATGTCGGGGAGCAGTTGCTGCTCAATCGCGGGATCAGCCCGGGCAATATGATGTCGGTGGAGCGCATGGAGCAGGTGGTGCGCCAGCTCATCATGGCGCGCACCGATCTGGTGGCGGGCAACGAGGTGATGTTGCGCCATCAGGCCAAAGAGCTGGGTTTTCCCAGCGAGGATTTTGTCACCGTCGCGATTATTGAAGAGCAGGATAACTGCTTCGCCTTCAACCTGAGGGCAGACAAGCAACAGGTTGCCCGCCTGCAACAGGCGCTGGACAAGGTCAAACAGGGGGATGAATACAAGCAGCTGATGAAGCGCTACCAGTTGCTCAGTATCCTGCCCGAAACCACTCCCACCATCCCGCGCCTAGAGTAACCCCGGCCCGCCCTATGGCGGGCTCTCTCTATCTCCCGCCGATGACGCCTGTGATGCCTGTGATGCCTCCACCGGAGCCGTAATGAGGTGGTTCAGAAAGAGATTGAACAGCTCGGCCCGCGAGCCGAGCCGCAGCTTGCCATAGAGATGCTTGCGGTGATTCTTCACCGTACCGCTGCCAATGCCGAGCTCGGCGGCGATCGCCTCGGTATCCAGCCCCTGCAGCAGCAACTCCGCCACCTGCCGCTCGCGCCGGGTGAGCAAATCCCCCCCGACACTCGACATAGCCTGCTCCACCGCACTCCGGAGGCTGGCGCAGTCTGGCAGCGCAGTGCTCTGGGCCAACAGCGGCTGGCTCTGCCGCCACTGCTGACGACAGAGCGAATGCACCAGCGGGAACAGCTGCTCCAGCCTCGCCAGCTCGTCACGACTGAGGGTACTGCGCTTGTCGAGCCGCCCCAGAAACAGCATCAGCGTCAGTCCATCCCGCACCGGCAGGATCAGCCCCACCTCCTCCTGCCAGCCGGTGGCCTGATAGAAGTGGTGGCGATATTCGGGATCGAGCCGCCCTTGGGAGACCTGCGCCAGCGTCCAGACGCCGGCAGGCAAGCCCTGCTCCAGCGCCTGCATAAAGGGATCCTGACTGAAGTGGCTGGTGAGGTAGCGATCAAAGAGCAGAGCCCGCTGATGGTTGAGGTTGTCGTAGAGGTAGACGGGCCGCTGCCCCACCCCGAGCAGCAGGGCGCAATCAAACGCCACCTGCTGCTGGATCAGCCGCACCAGCGCCGCCGCAAAGGCGCTGCTGTGCAGGGCATCGACCACCTCGGTCATACTGCGGGTCAAGGCATCTGTGGTGAATGGCTGGGTCATGGTGGCACGTTTCCGGTGACGGGGAGCGATTCCCCGCTATGGCTGAATGCTAGCACGAGAGTGGCAGAACTGTCCCTCAGGGGACATATCCGCCACCGGCCAGAACGGCGAGGATAACGGCTTTTCCCCTGTTGTTGGAGCTCCCATGATCAACCCCCACCTGCTCGATGAGCTGACCGAGCGCGGCCTTGTGGCCCAGAATTCCGACCCCGTGGCCCTGGCCGATCATCTTGCCACCCCGCGCACAGTCTATTGCGGGTTCGATCCCACCGCCGGCAGCCTGCATATCGGTCATCTGGTGCCACTGTTGATGCTGCGCCGCTTCCAGCTGGCTGGGCACACCCCGGTGGCACTGGTGGGCGGGGCGACCGGTCTTATCGGCGATCCCAGCTTCAAGGCGACCGAGCGCAGCCTCAACAGTGCCGATACCGTGCAGGGTTGGGTCGCCAGCCTGTCTGCCCAAATCAGGGCGCTGCTGCCCGCCGATGAGGGCCTGTCAGCCCCGCAACTGGTCAACAATGGCGACTGGATGGGGCAGATGTCCGCCCTCGATTTTCTGCGGGATATCGGCAAGCACTTCTCGGTCAATGCCATGCTGGCGCGAGAGTCGGTGCGTCAGCGGCTGGCTCGCCCAGATCAGGGCATCTCGTTCA
Source organism: Aeromonas sp. QDB23 (assembly GCF_027707745.1). Lineage (NCBI taxonomy): Bacteria > Pseudomonadati > Pseudomonadota > Gammaproteobacteria > Aeromonadales > Aeromonadaceae > Aeromonas > Aeromonas sp. QDB23. Next base: position 37,266 of record NZ_JAPCJA010000001.1, on the reverse strand, counting down.
CCGAATTCTCCTACGCCCTGCTGCAATCCTACGACTTTGCAGTGCTGCACCAGCGGCTCGGCTGCACCCTGCAGATTGGCGGCAACGACCAGTGGGGCAATATCACCAGCGGCATGGATCTCACCCGTCGTCTCCATCAGGCGCAGGTGCACGGCATGACCCTGCCCCTTATCACCAAGGCGGACGGCACCAAGTTCGGCAAGACCGAGGGTGGAGCGGTCTGGCTCGATCCGGCGCTCACCTCCCCTTACGCCTTCTACCAGTTCTGGCTCGGCACCGCGGATGAGGATGTCTACCGCTTCCTGCGCTACTACAGCTTTATGTCGCTGAGCGAGATTGATGCACTGGAGGCGGAAGACGCGAAGCGGCAGGGGCGCAAGCAGGCCCAGCAGGTGTTGGCGAACGAGCTGACCGAGCTGGTACATGGCAAGGCGGCGCTGGCGGCGGTGCAGCGCATCAGCGAGCTGCTGTTTAGCGGCGATGTTGCTCGCCTCGGCGAGAGCGATCTGGCCCAGCTGGCGCAGGATGGCATGCCGAGCAGCACCGTCAGCGGCGAGACGGATCTGGTCAGCCTGCTGGTCAGCTGCGGTCTGGCTAACTCCAAACGCATCGCCCGCGAACTGCTGGCGGCGGGCGCCATCAGCCTCAATGGTGTGCTCAAGCAAGATGATCAGCTGAGTACCAATGATCGGCTGTTTGGTCGCTACCTGCTGCTGCGCCGGGGCAAGAAGCAGTATCACCTGGTGGAGTGGCAATAAGCCGCAGGGCGGGGAGCTCAGCCTCCCCGCCCGTGCCCAGGCGAGGTCAGGCCAACAACAATCTCTTTTGAATCCTGAGTTGCGATCCCCCTCACAACCTCTCCCGTCAGCAGCCACCATACTGGCACCGGCGAACATGGAGTACGCCACACAATCTCTTCCTCACGAATCAACAAGGATGCTGATGATGAAAAGATGGCTTCTGGTGCTGCTCTGCACCCTGCCCATGCTGGCACACGCCAGCGGATACACCCAGACCCGCTACCCCATAGTGCTGGTACACGGCCTGTTCGGCTTCGACAAGCTGCTCGGAGTCGATTACTTCTACGGCATTCCCCAGGCCCTGAGCCGGGATGGTGCCAAGGTCTACGTGGCGCAGGTGTCGGCCACCGCCAGTTCGGAACAACGGGGGGAGCAGCTGCTCGCCCAGGTCGAGCTGCTGCTGGCGGCCACCGGCGCCGAGAAGGTCAACCTGATCGGCCACTCCCACGGCGGCCCCACCATCCGCTATGTCGCCTCGGTCGCCCCCGAACTGGTCGCCTCAGCCACCAGCGTCGGCGGGGTCAACTATGGCTCCGAGATTGCCGATCTGGTGCGGGCCAACGCCGCCCCGGGCAGCGCCGCCGAGAAACTGGCTGCCGCCGCTGCCCACGCCCTCTCCGGCATGATTTCACTGCTCTCGGGCGGGAGCCCGCTGCCGCAAGATCCGATCGCCGCACTCGATGCCCTCACCAGCAAGGGTGCCAGCCAATTCAACCAGCGCTATCCGGAAGGGCTGCCCGGCCGCTATTGCGGCGAGGGGCCGCTGCAGGCCAGCAACGGCGTCTACTACTTCTCCTGGAGCGGGCGCGGCAACCTGACCAATCTGCTGGATCCGGTGGATCCTGCGCTGGCGCTGACCGGCGCCTTCTTCAAGGAGCCCAATGACGGGCTGGTCGGGGTCTGCAGCAGCCACCTCGGCAAGGTGATAGGCACCGGCTACCGGATGAACCACCTGGACGAAGTGAACCAGTCATTCGGCATCCACCATCTGTTCGAGACCGATCCGGTCACCCTCTATCGCCAGCACGCCAACCGCCTCAAGGAGCTGGGCCTATGAAGATAGCCACCCTGCTCGCCGTGCCCTGCGCCATCACCCTGCTGCTTGGCGGGGTGATGCTCTGGCCCGCTGCACCGACGGCAGGCTCATCATCCGATCAAGCCAACCAGCATGCCCAAAGCCACCCGCACGATCCCGAGCAGGAGGCCGCCGATGCGCTGCAGGCGCGCTACCGCACCTTTGTCTCCGCCCAGAGCAGCCTGACGGTGCCCACCGAGATCTCCCTCACCAGCCTGCAGATCCTGTTTGACGAGCGGGAGCAGCTGCGCCAGCAGAGCTTTACCCCCGCCGAGCAGGCGCAGCTGTTTGCCGAGGATCGACTGATGGAGCAGCTGACCCTGCGCCGCAGGGCACTGGCAGAGGCGAGAGACAGCGAGAAATCGCAGTTGGCCAGCGAGCTGGATCTCTGGCTGGCAGAGCAGCCGGGCTGGTTTCGCGAGGCGGAGGCCAACAGTCGCCTGCTTGAGGAGTTGCAAGGGCTGGCGCAGATAGACTCGGCCAAACGGGATGCCCTGCTGCTGGAGACGGGAGGGCCGGAAGCGGTGGATCGAATGCGCCAGCTGGAGCAGAACCGGCAGGGATTCGACGAGCAGCTCAGCGGCTTTCTGGCCGAACTCAGGCAACTGCCGAACGAGGCCCGGGCCGCACAGCATCAAGAGCTGCTGGCCCGCTGGTTCGAGCCCGGACAGTGGCGCCGGGTCGAGGCGCTCACCAGGCTCAAGCTGGGGGAGCCACCAGCCGAATGAGAAGGGGGCCCGCGATGGGCCCCCTTGCTGCTGCGCTTATTGCGGCTTGTTGGCACCCGGCAGCGGCTGCCAGGTGAGGCGGGTTACCTGAGTGCCCTGCACCTCGCACTTGAGGCTCAGCTCCTGCCACCCCTTATCCTGACGCAGGGAGACCTCCCCCTCGATCCCCTGCTCGCCAATCTTCAGCTTATCCTGCTCGAAGATCACCTTGTCGCCGTGGGCGAGTTCCATCAGTTTGCCGTTGCAGAGCCAGTGAGCGAGATCCGCCCCCTTCAGCTTGACGCTACCCTTGGCGGCCTTCTGTTCGGCCGCGCTCACCACAAACAGCTTGCTCAGCTCGGCGGCCCGCTTGGTGAGCCACTCCTGACGCTGCTGCATGCTCATCTTGCTGACGAACTCGGCGGGCTGCCCCTTCTCGTCCAGCCATTGGGTCAGCTTGCCGCTGTCGTCAAAGGCGAACTGGGCGGCGGGCTCTTTGACCCCGAACAACTTGCCGCCCTTGAAGTAGTAGCGGCTCTCCCCTTCCAGCTTTCCCAGCTCGTTCATGATGGGCACGGCGATGATGACGGGGGCGCCATCGATCCAGGCCTTGATGTCGACGCCGTCATGGCTGAATTGACGGGTATCGAGGGCGCTCTCGGCCCCCTTCTCCATCAGGGTAAACTGCTCGGCGAGAGAAGCGGCCAGAGAAGGGAGGGAGCAGAATCCCAGGGTCAGCGCGATCGCTGTGTTGCGCATTGAGTTGTACATAGCACTCCTGTGATGGGCCATCCGGCCCGTGGTTAACTCTCTGTCAGCCAGGCTCGCAGTCCTTCCCGGTGAGCATCGCTCAGGGGCAGGGATTGGCGGGCCCGGTAGTCAAAATGGATCAGGGTCGTTTCGGCGGTGACGGCCAGTTCGCCGCCCTGCCAGGCCTCCTGCCAGACCGTAAAGGAGCTGGTGCCGATGCGGCGCACGCCGGTCTTGATGGTGACCGGCTGGCCGTAGAACAGCTCCCGTTTGAACTGCACCGTATAGCCCGCGATGATCAGATGCCAGTTATGCACATCCAGCTCGGGGGAGAAGATCCGGAACAGGGGATCCCGCGCCGATTCGAACCAGACCGCCGGCACCGTATTGTTGATATGGCCGAGGGCATCCGTCTCCTGAAAGCGGGGTTGGATCTGCATTTCCAGCATGGGTGACTCCTTGTCTCTTTGTTTCTGTCCTTGTCCTGTTGATTGGACATCAGTGGCCAATGGGTGGCTGCCGGGCATCATCAGCGGATCAGCATGTTACATGATACTGCTGACCCAAGCACAGGGATGCCAGCGTCTCTGCGCGACCGACCAGCGGGTGTCGCAGCACGGCGAATTGTGGTGCTCTGCAAAAAGCAGGCAGTAAAAAGCCCCGCACACCTTGGGTGTGCGGGGCTGATGCAGATAACCAAGCGGCTCGGGGACTAGCCGAGCAGATCGAAGCGATCCGCATTCATCACCTTGTTCCAGGCGGTGATGAAGTCACAGACAAACTTCTCCTTGTTGTCATCCTGCGCATAGACCTCGGCATAGGCGCGCAGCACCGAGTTGGAGCCGAACACCAGATCCACCCGGGTGGCCGTCCACTTCAAGGCGCCGCTGTGGCGATCGCGGATCTCGTAGAGATTGCTCGCTTTCGGCAGCCACTGGTAACCCATGTCGGTCAGGTTGACGAAGAAGTCGTTGCTGAGTACCCCGACCCGATCGGTAAAGACCCCAAGCCCGGTACCGCCGTAGTTGGTACCGAGCACCCGCATCCCGCCGACCAGCGCCGTCATCTCGCAGGCGGTGAGCCCCATCAGCTGCGCGCGATCCAGCAGCAGCTCCTCCGCCGTCACTACATAGTCCTGCTTGAGCCAGTTACGGAAGCCGTCGGCCAGCGGTTCCAGCACCTCGAACGAGGCCGCATCGGTCTGGGCCTGGGTGGCATCCCCCCGGCCCGGCGCAAACGGCACGTTCACCGTCACCCCGGCGGCCTGCGCAGCCTGCTCGATGGCGAGGTTGCCCCCCAGCACGATGAGATCCGCGACACTGACGCCACACTCGGCCGCCAGCTTGTCATAGACCGCCAGCACCTTCGCCAGCCGCGCCGGTTCGTTGCCCGGCCAATCCTTCTGTGGCGCCAGCCGGATGCGGGCGCCGTTGGCACCGCCCCGCTTGTCGGAGCCACGGAAGGTGCGGGCACTATCCCAGGCGGTACTCACCCGCTCACTGATGGAGAGGCCGCTGGCGGCAATCCTGGCCTTCACCGCCGCCACGTCATAATCGGCGCGTCCGGCAGGCACCGGATCCTGCCAGATCAGATCTTCTGTCGGCACATAGGGGCCGACATAGCGGCTCTTTGGCCCCATATCCCTGTGGGTCAGCTTGAACCAGGCGCGGGCGAAGGCGTCGGAGAAGGCCGCCGGATCATCGCGGAAGCGCTCGGCAATCTTGCGATAGGCGGGGTCAAATTTGAGCGCCATATCGGCATCCGTCATCATGGGTTTGCAGCGGATCGACGGGTCCTCCACATCCACCGGCATATCCTCTTCGGCGATATTGATCGGTTGCCACTGATGGGCCCCCGCCGGAGATTTTTGCAACCACCAGTCGTACTTGAACAGCAGATCGAAGTAGCCGTTGTCCCATTGGGTAGGGTGGGTGGTCCAGGCTCCCTCGATGCCGCTGGTCACTGTGTCGCGGCCGATGCCGCGGCTCTGGTGATTGATCCAGCCGAGCCCCTGCTCCTCGAGGCTGGCCCCTTCCGGCTCGGGCCCAAGCTGTTTGGCGTCGCCGTTGCCGTGGGCCTTGCCGACGGTGTGGCCACCGGCGGTCAGCGCCACCGTCTCTTCATCATCCATCGCCATGCGGGCGAAGGTAACCCGCATATCCTGCGCGGTTTTCAGCGGATCGGGCTGGCCATCCACCCCTTCCGGGTTAACGTAGATAAGCCCCATCATCACCGCCGCCAGCGGGTTTTCCAGATCCCGCTCGCCGGAGTAGCGACCACCCGGCTTGCCGCTGGGCGCCAGCCACTCTTTCTCCGATCCCCAGTAGATATCCTTCTCCGGGTGCCAGATATCCTCGCGGCCAAAGGCGAAACCGAAGGTCTTGAGCCCCATGGACTCATAGGCCACGGTACCCGCCAGAATGATCAGATCGGCCCAGCTGATCTTGTTGCCGTACTTCTTCTTGATGGGCCACAGCAGGCGACGGGCCTTGTCGAGGTTGGCGTTGTCCGGCCAGGAGTTGAGGGGGGCGAAACGCTGGTTGCCGCTACCGCCACCGCCGCGACCATCTGCGATGCGGTAAGTCCCGGCCGAGTGCCAGGCCATGCGGATCATCAGGCTGCCGTAGTGGCCCCAGTCGGCAGGCCACCAATCCTGACTGTCGGTCATCAGGGCGGTCACATCCTGCTTGAGGGCCGCCATATCGAGCCCCTTCAAGGCTTGCCGATAGTTGAAGCCGACCCCCAGCGGATTGGTCTTGGTATCGTGTTGGTGAAGAATGTCGAGGTTGAGGCTCTTCGGCCACCACGCCATTCTGGACGTCTCGACGGAGGTGGTTCCCCCGTGCATGACCGGGCATTTTCCTGCGGAACTGTCTGAATTGTTGCTCATCGTTTTCCTCATTTGCTCTGCTGTCCATAACCTGAAACAGCATGGCACAGAGGCGTGACACAAACTGTGCAGCGGCGGCCGCTTTACGGATCTTTCACGCAAGCGGCCACGGAGCGCCCGTCAGCCGCGACAGGAATGGGACGAACTATGGCGCCGCTGCGGGCTGATGGATCGGCTCGGGCCGCAGCCAGGCGCTGCGAAAATCGAACCAGCCGAGCGCCGTCATCCGCACCCCGTGCACCCCGACCCGGCTCTCCAGCTCCAGCCAGTGGTGAAACAGCGGCACAAACCAGCTCTGCTGCTGCACCGTTGCCAGCAGGGCGCGTGGCCCCGGCTCCTCACCGCTGGCCCGCCACTGCATCAGCCCTTGCCACAGCTCGTGCTGGCTGCCCCACACCTTGCGCAGCAGCGGGGTGCCCTGCAACCAGGCGTAGGGGGCAAAGGGGCCGGCATGTTCGAGGTTGAGGGTGCCGAGCCAGAGATCCACGTCTTCATCCTCGCCGCTTACCCAGCGGCCGTAATCGAGGGTGCGCACCTCCAGCTCAATGCCCTGCGACCCTAGCAGGCTGCTCATGGCGTTGGCGCACTCATTGAACTCCAGATGCTGGTTGAAGCAGGCGAGCACCAAGGTCGTCGGCAACTGCGCCGGTGTGGGCAAGGGCGCGGGCAGCGCTTCGCGCCAGTGAGGAAGCAGGCCGAGGGCGCTGGTCCAGCCCCGTTGCAACTCGGGGGCGACCCGCCCCATCAGGGCCACCGGATTGAACAGCTGGCCGAGCCACTGCCGCAGGGCGGGATCCTGCAAGGATCCGGAACGATCGTCCTGCAGCAGGAAGTAGCAGCCCGACTCCAGCTCCGATTCGCCGCGCATGGTGCCCAGCTCCGGACGGTCGCGCCCCAACTGCAGGTGGGTCTCCAGTCGCTCCGCCAACTCCGGCAGCATCCAGATATCGATCTCGTCGAGCAGGGCCCGCAAACCGAAATAGTCATCGAACGCCGCAAGGCAAAGATGCAGCGGATCGTTGGCGGCCACCCGGTAAGGGCCGGTGCCGACCGGTTGCAGGGCAAAGCCCGCCTCCCCCTTGAGCTCCCGCGGCAAGATGGTGGCCACCGGCTCTGCCAGCAGGTGGGGCAGCCAGGGATCCGGGCTGTCGAGATAGAGATCCAGGGTGCGCGGCCAGGGGCTCTCCAGCCGGTCCAGATGGGCGAACAACGGGCGATCCCGCAGGGCCAGCAGACTCTCCATCACATCCTCCACCACCAGCTCGCGGCCGTGGTGAAAGCGCACCGCTGGCCTCAGATAGAAGCGCCAGTGGCAGGGGCCCAGACACTCCCAGTGATGGGCGAGATCCCCTTCGATTTCCCCATTTTCCTCATTTCGCCGGGTGAGGCCGTTGAAGATCTGGCGGCTCAGGTGAATTTCGGAGCGGCGCATCGGGCCGGTGGGCAGCAACTGCGGCAGCGGCCGGTAGTAGGGCACCCGCAGGATCTGGCGCCCCTCGCGGGTGGCCTGACCGAGCTGTTCGAGCAGCAGCGGGGTGAGCAGATCGAGGCGATCCTCGGCCAGCCGCACCGCCTGCGCCAGCTGGCCCTGACTGAGCAGATCCCGCAAGCGGCGCCGGGTCAGGCTCTCCTGACTGTCGAGCAGGGTGAGCCGGGAGCGCCGCCCCCGCCCCGCTTCCGCCGTCCAGCTGAGCCAGCCCTGATCCTGCATCCGCCGCAGCAGCAGACGCGCATTGCGCGGGGTGCAGCAGAGCAGATCCGCCACCTCGGCGAGACTGATCTCCCGCTCATCGCTGCCAAGCAGCTGGGCGAGTCGTTGAAATTGCTGGTAGAGGCGACCGGTCGGCATAAAAGAGGAAATCCCGTTGCTGTAAGTCATCAGTTTTTACTTCCGCATTTTAGCTCAATACTGCTGGCGAACGTGAGAACCACCGCACAGGAGCACCATCATGAGCCACGCCAACCCCATCAAACCAAACCGGATCCAGCAGACCTTGCGCCGTTACTTCAAGCGGATCCTGCCGCGCCCGCTGGCGCTCATCGAGGATCCCATGCAGCAGCTCAACCGGCTGATGCAGTGGGATATGAACCAGATCGATGACAAGGAGTATCGCCGCCGCCTCTGAGTACGGCAGGCCTGCCCGCCACTCGGGACGCGCATCCCCTGCGGGCGACATTGCTTTGCCGGATCTTGCTGTTTACATCGGCCACGGGCCTGATAGATTGGACGTCTATCCATCTATAAATGCCATAAGCAACATCCAACAAGGAGTGTGTGATGAAAGATGCGACCCTGGCCCTGCACCACGGCTTTTCCAGCGACCCGACCACCAAGGCGGTCGCCGTACCCATCTACCAGACGGTGGCCTACGAGTTCGAGAGCGCCCAACACGGGGCGGACCTGTTCAATCTGGCGGTGCCGGGCAACATCTACACCCGCATCATGAACCCCACCAACGATGTGCTGGAACAGCGGATGGCCGCGCTGGAAGGGGGGATTGCCGCGCTGGTGGTCTCGGCAGGTTCCGCCGCTATCACCTACGCCATTCAGGCGCTGACCGCCGCCGGTGACAACATTGTCTCCACCCCTCAGCTCTATGGCGGCACCTACACCTTGTTCGCCCACATGCTGCCGAGTTTCGGGGTCGAGGTGCGCTTTGCCAGGGATGACAGCGCCGAGGCCATCGCCGCCCTTATCGACGACAAGACCAAGGCGGTCTACTGCGAAAGCATCGGCAACCCGGCTGGCAACATCGTCGATCTGGCCGCGCTGGCCAAGGCGGCCCACGCCCGTGGCGTGCCGCTCATCGTCGACAACACGGTCGCCACCCCGGTGCTATGCAAACCGATCGAACACGGCGCCGACATCGTCGTGCACAGCCTGACCAAATATGTCGGCGGCCACGGCAACTCGCTGGGTGGCGTGGTGGTGGACTCGGGCAAGTTCCCCTGGGCCGATCATGCCGAGCGCTTCCCGCAACTGACCAAACCCGAACCCTCCTACCACGGAGTGGTCTATACCGAGGCCTTTGGCCCCGCCGCCTTTATCGGTCGGGTGCGCACCGTGCCGCTGCGCAATACCGGTGCGGCGCTGGCGCCGATGAACGCCTTCCTGCTGCTGCAGGGGCTGGAGACCCTGAGCCTGCGCATGGAGCGCCACGTCGATAACGCCCTGCGGGTCGCCAACCACCTCAAGCATCACCCCAAGGTGGCCTGGGTCAGCTATGCCGGTCTGCCGGGTCACCCGCACTATCTGCTGGCAGAGAAGTACATGGCCGGTCGCCCCTCGGCTATCCTCTCGTTCGGCCTGAAGGAGGGTTACGAGGCAGGCGTGCGCTTCTACGATGCGCTGAAGATCTTCAAGCGGCTGGTCAATATCGGCGACGCCAAGTCGCTGGCCTGCCACCCCGCCTCCACCACCCATCGCCAGTTGAGCGAGGAGGAGCAGGCCAAGGCTGGCGTCAAACCGGAGATGATCCGGCTGTCGGTGGGGATCGAGGCGATCGAGGACATACTGGCGGATCTGGATCAGGCGCTGGAGGCATAAGTCAATCAACGAGGGAGCGGGCATCAGCCCGCTCTTTTTTAGCCATCGGTGAACCGCATCCCTCGCCCGCTCGTATACCCCATCCTGCCACCGAATCGAGGTCGTTATGATAGTCCTGCACCACCTGAACAAATCCCGCTCCCAGCGCATCATCTGGCTGCTCGAAGAGCTGGGCCAGCCCTATGAGATCAAGGCGTATCAGCGCGATGCAGCCACCTTTCTGGCGCCGCCCGAGCTGAAAGCCATTCACCCTCTCGGCAAGTCGCCGGTCATCGAGTTCGACGGCCGGGTGCTGGCCGAATCGGGCGCCATCACCGAGTACCTGATCGCCCGCTACGCCCCCGAGCGGCTGGCACCGGCAGCAGATAGCCCCGACTATCCCGAATATCTGCAGTGGCTCCACTTTGCCGAGAGCTCCGGCATATTACCGCTGCTGCTCGACATGTTCGTGCGAAAAGATGGCAGCCCGATGCGCTTCCTGCCGGACTACGCCAAAGCGGAGTGTGCCAAGGTGCTGGGCTACCTCAACGAGGTACTGGCCACCCGCCACTATCTGGTGGGGAATCGCCTCTCCGGCGCCGACATCATGAACTCCTTCCTGGCGGATCTGCTGGCGCAAAGCGGTCAGCTGGCCCACTTCCCGCACCTGCAAGCCTATTGGGAACGCCTCAATACCCATCCGGCCCGCCTGAAGGCGGTAGAGCTGGAGCGCGAGCTGGATCAACGCCCCTGATCCAAGCCGTCACCATGCAAAACGCCCCGACTGTCGGGGCGTTTTTGTTATGCAGGCAGAGCGCGGTTTACTTGGCCTGCGGCACCTTGTCCCGGCGCGACTTCCACCACCATCTCAAGCGGATCTGGGAGATCAGCATCCCCGCCAGCATCAGGGCACAACCGGCGATGGCGCGCTCGTCCAGTGTCTCCCCCAGCAGCAGCACGCCACCCACGGCGGCAAACACGGTCTCCAGACTGAGGATGATGGCGGCGTGGGCCGGATGGGCGCCCCGCTGCCCCACCACCTGCAGGGTATAACCCACCCCGACCGACACCAGCCCGGCATAGAGCAGCGCCTGCCAACCGGCCACGGCGCCGCTAACAGTCGGGGTTTCGATAACAAAAGCAGTGGCGAGGCTGAGCAGGCCGCAGACCACGAACTGCACGCCGGCGAGCTTGATGGGGGCTACCCGGTTGGAGTAGTGATCCACCAGCAGCAGGTGAATGGCCCAGAACAGGGCGCCAACCACCTGCAACAGATCGCCAAAGCCGATGGTGAACTCGTCGGTGACGCTCAGCACATAGAGGCCCGTCAGGGCAATCAAGGCACCAATCCAGGTATTGAGCCCGCTCTTGTGACGCAGCAGCAGCCCCAGCACGGGCACCAGGATGATGTAGAGCCCGGTGATGAAACCGGCCTTGGCAGCGGTGGTATAGAGCAGCCCCACCTGTTGCAGGGAGGCGGCACAGAACAGCACCAGCCCCGCCAGCACACCACCGGTCAGCAATTGGCGATGGTCGCCCGCGACGGCAACTGGTTGTCGGGATTTGAGCCACCAGAGCAGCGGCAGCAGGGAGAGGGCACCGAGCAGAAAGCGCAGGCCATTGAAGGTATAGGGCCCCATGTGATCCATCCCGAGGCGCTGGGCGACAAAGCCCATACCCCAGATGGTGGCAGCCATCAGCAACATCAGATTGGAGCGCATGGCGATTCTTCCTTAAATCGGCGCGTGACGGGTTATCCGATCCAAGATACCCGTCTCTCTACCCTCTTGTCTTTAGAGCGACAGCTGTTTTGTCAGCACGGCCAGCAGGGCAATCAGTAGCAGATTGCCCCGCAGGATCCAGACCACCCGGAAGTGCTGCTGGATGGAGATCATCGGCGCTTTGCCCAGACGCAGGGCGCGACGCCAGCGATAGAAGAGGCGGCTGGGATAAACGAGGGTGCCGACAATCAGCAGAAACAGCCCCATCTTGAGGCAGTGGGCAGGATGGGCAAAGATCTCCGCCACCGAGCTGGCATGCTCGAGGGCCAGCAGACATCCGGTGGCAAAGATAGAGAAGAGCGCCAGCGCTGCTACCCCATCTGCCAGCAGCAGGCGGCGCACTCGCAGCATGTTCAGGCCGCGCCTAAAGATCAGATACTCGACACAGAGGGCAAGGCTCAGCACCGCTATGCTGCCGTAATGGGCCATGAAGAGCAGAGAGTGGTTCAGCATCGGAAAAATCTCATTTTCTGCCTTTAGACGAGCAGCACGGCATCATATATGCTGGTGTCACCCGAGCTGAAAAGGATCTGTTCATGTCCCCCGCCAAGCCCAAGAACACTTGGTCTTTGATCACCCGCATGCGGCTGGGCCTCCTCTTGCTCTTTATCCCTGTGTTGCTGCTTGGCAGCATCTACTACCTGCATATGGAGCGCACCCTGCGCCACGAGCAGCAACAGAACCTGATTGCTCGCAACACCCAGTATTTCCATACCCTGATCGAACCCTATCTGGCGACCCTCAAACGCCAGTTTACGCTCATTTATCAGCAGGTAAATTATCAGGATTTCAGCGGCCCGGAGATCCGCCACGGCGAGCGCTACCTGCAGCAATGGCAGGCTTATCACAAGGTGATGGAGCTCGATTATGTCTACGTGGGTACCGAGCATCGCAAGATGCTGATCCACCCCTCCTGGCAAGCCGACGAGAAGTTCGATCCCAGAACCCGCCCCTGGTATCTGCTGGCATCCAGCCATCCCGGACAGATTGTCTGGACCGATCCTTATTACGACTACACCTTGGGCACCCTCACCATGGCGCTGGCCCGGGTGATTGAAGATCCTGACGGCAAGCGGGTTGGCGTGCTCTCGCTGGATACCCAGCTCACCCCCCTCGCCAACTGGCTCAACAGTCGGCCCGAGCAGAGTCATCCTCTGGGCAAGGGCTATCAGATCCTGCTCAACCATGACGGGCTGGTGCTGGCCCATCCGGATCGCGAGCGGGTATTCAAACCACTCGCTCACCCTGACTGGCTGGCCCGGATGCAACTGCCGCAGGGCTTTTTCCTCGATGACACCAGCGGCCTGATGGTCTCCTACTACCGCATCCCCGAGCAGCGCTGGATCCTGCTCAGCGTCGAACCCACCGCCAGCATGCAGCAGGTGATCGACAGCGTCTCCATCAACGTGCAGCTGATGATTGCCGTCGCCTGCATTCTCTATCTGCTGCTGGCCCTGCTCTGGTCCCGTTACTTCCGCCGCATGCTGGGGGAGATCACCCTGCTGATCCGCGCCAGCCGCTCCGGCGGTATCGCCTACAACGGCCGCCGCATGCTGGAGCTGGCCAAGGTCTATGAAGAGATGGATGCCGCCAGTCAGGACTTTGCCCAGATCCGCCTGCAAGCCCATCAGGACAAGCTCACCGGGCTCTACAATCGTCGCTTCTTCGACGAGTGCCTGCAAAAGCAGCTCAACAGTGGCGCTCCCTTCGGGGTGGTGATGTTCGATCTGGATGATTTCAAACGGGTCAACGATACCCACGGCCATCAAGCGGGGGATGTGGTGCTCAAGCGGGTGAGCAAGCTGGGCATGAGTCTGTTCCACGAGTGGGGCTGGTTCTGCCGCTATGGCGGCGAGGAGCTGGTGCTGATCTTCCGTTACGGCGAAGAGCAGCCGATGCTTCCCTCACTGCTGGAAGCGTTCCGGCTCGGGGTGGAGCAGCTGGAGTGGCGCGAACCCGATCTCACCATCACCATCAGCGGCGGGGTGGCTTTCAGTCGCTCCGGGCTCTCGGCCAAAGAGCTGGTGGAGCTGGCCGACAAGGGGGTCTATCAGGCCAAGCGGGAGGGGAAAAACCGTATCTGCTTCCCGCTGCGCCACGCCCCTCACCAGAGTGCCGAGGAGGATATTCCCGCCTTTGGCGAGCCCCGGCAACAAACCAACGAGGGGTAGCCACCGCCGCCAGCATCAACCACAACGCCGTCAGCAAAAACAAAGAGAGAGGCTCCAGCCTCTCTCTTTGTTTATCGTGCTTCTTGCCGCGCGTTAAGCCTGTGTGAGCATGCGACTCAGCGCAGCCACTCCAGCGTGGGCCAGCCCAGCTCCTCGGCCTGCTGGCGCAGGGCGGGGGCCGGATTGACCGCATGGGGATGGGCCACCGCCCGCAGCAGGGGCAGATCGTTGTGGGAGTCGCTGTAACCAAAGCTCCCCTGCCAGAGGTTGTCCCGCCCGGCAAAGAGCTGGTTGATGCGGGCCACCTTGCCTTCGCGAAAACTGAGGGTGCCGCGGGTCTGGCCGGTCAGCATGCCGGACTCTTCATCGAGCAGGAGGGCGACGCAGTGCTCCATCCCCAACATCCGCGCCATGGGGGCCACCAGATGTTCGCCGGAGGCGGAGATGAGCACCAGCTCGTCGCCGCGCTGGCGGTGCCACTCGATACGTGCCAACCCTTCTGGATAGATGCGCTCGCGCAGCACCTGCTCGGCAAAGCGGCTACAGAGCGAGTCGAGCCACTGGCGCGTCTTGCCCGCCAGCGGTTGCAGGGTGAAGGCCATGTACTGGTGCATGTCCATCTTGCCCTGATGGTAGAGGGACATCATCCCCTGCTCCTCGGCGATCATGCTGGCGGGGGCCAGCTCCTCGGCCACCATGTACTCCAGCCAGAGGCTGGCAGAATCCCCGGCAATCAGGGTCTCGTCCAGATCAAACAGTGCCAGTGCCATGAGGGCTCCTTGCGGTAACAACGAAAATGAAACGAGGCGTCATGCTACCTCACAGAGTTGATCCCGGGCCACCACCAGGGTCACGGCACTGCCGGTGGCCAGCAGATCGCGAGCCGAACGGTTGAGGCAATCCACCGTCAACAGCCCCGCCTCGCACTCCACCTGATAGCGGATGACGTTGCCGAGCAACTGCTGCTGACGAACGATGCCGGGCAGGCTGGGCTCGCTGCTGGTCGCTCCGGCGGGCAACAGGGTGATGGACTCTGGTCGCAGCGCCAGCTTGCCCTGAAAACGGGGGCCGAACAGCGACTTGCCCTGCTCGGCGCCGAGCAGGTTGTAGTTGCCAATAAAGCCCGCCACAAACTCGCTGGCGGGGCGGGTGTAGATCTGCTCCGGCGTGCCGCTCTGGACGATGGATCCCTTGTTCATCAGGAAGATCCGATCCGACAGGGTGAGCGCCTCCTCCTGATCGTGGGTCACGAAGATGGTGGTGAGTTCGAGGCGCTGCTGGATCTCGCGGATCTGCTGGCGCAGGCTGCGACGGATGCGGGCATCCAGCGCCGAGAGCGGCTCGTCCAGCAGCAGGATCCGTGGCCGTACCACCAGGGCGCGGGCGAGCGCCACCCGCTGGCGCTGGCCGCCGGAGAGCTCGGCCGGATAGCGGCGCTCGAAGCCGGTCAGCTCCACCAGTTCCAACGCTTCCTGCACGCTGGCGGCGAGATCACGTCCCGGCTGGGGCTTCATCTTGAGGCCGAAGGCGACGTTGTCCCGCACCGTCATGTTGGGGAACAACGCATAGCTCTGGAACACCATGCCGATGCCCCGCTTCTGGGGTTCCTGCCAGGTGATCTCTTCACCGGCCACCCGCACCTGACCGCCATCGACCGGAGTGAGCCCGGCCAGCGCCCGCAGCAGGGTGGACTTGCCACAGCCGGAGGGGCCGAGCAGGGTCACCAGCTCCCCCTTGCGAATACCGAACTCGATCCCCTCGAACACAGGGATCTCGCCGTAGGATTTGTGCAACTGATTGACTTCTAAATGAAACATCTTGGATCACCGATGAAATCTATTGGCCGCCCAGGTGAGCAGCAGGGTCAGCAGGAAATAGCTCATCACCAGCGCACTGGTGAAGTGGCCCGA
Organism: Aeromonas sp. QDB23; assembly: GCF_027707745.1. Classification (NCBI taxonomy): domain Bacteria; kingdom Pseudomonadati; phylum Pseudomonadota; class Gammaproteobacteria; order Aeromonadales; family Aeromonadaceae; genus Aeromonas; species Aeromonas sp. QDB23. Next base: position 21,656 of record NZ_JAPCJA010000001.1, on the reverse strand, counting down.
GGTGGCGCGCATGTTGTAGAGGTAGACCTGCAGGGTCTCGTAACGGGTGCCCACCAGCATGTTGGCAAACACGAACTCGCCGAGCAGGAAGGAGAGAGAGAGAAACAGCGCCGCCAGCAGCCCCTTGCGCAGGCAAGGGATCACCACCAGCAGGAAGGCGCGCCGACTGCTAGCCCCCAGCAGATGGGCGGCATCCATCAGATCTTTCAGCGGTACACCCTGCAAACTGTTGGCCAGCGCCCGGTACATGAAGGGGAGCACCACGGTGAACCAGGTGCCGATCAGGATCCACGGCGTGCCGATAATCGGCAGCGGGCCATCGGCGTAGATCTGCAGCAGCCCCACTGACGAGACCACAGGTGGCACCGCGAAGGGGAGCAGGATCAGCAGGTTCATCCAGGGATCCAGCCTGGGAAAGTAATAGGCCACCACCAGCACGGTCGGTACCAGCACCAGGGTGCCCAGCAGCAGAGTGGCAAAGCAGACCAGCAGGCTGCGGCCAAACGCCGCCAGAAAGCGCGGGTCGCCCCACAGCTTGAGATACCAGTCGAGGGTAAAGCCATCCGGCAGCAGGGTCGCCCCCCAGCGAGTGGAGATGGAGTAGAGAAACGTGGCCAGCAGCGGCAGCAGCAGGGTGGCGACCAGCCCACCCAGCACCCACTTGGGCCAGCGCGGCGTCAAATCATGCATGTGATTGCCCCTTGTTCACATAGCTCTTTTTCAGCAGCCACTGGTTGGCGGCCGTCACTACCCCCAGCAGCACCATCAGGATCACCGCCAGCGCCGCCGCCATATTGGGCTCGAGGAAGATATCGCCGGAGACCAGACTGGCCACACGGATGGTCACCAGATTGAAGTTGCCGGTGGTGAGGGCATAGGCGGAGGCATAGGCCCCCACCGCGTTGGCAAACAGGATGATCAGGGTGCCAAGCAGGGCGGGAGTCAGCACCGGCAGCGCCACATGCCACACATACTGCCCCTTGCTCGCGCCGAGCAGCGCGGCGGCCTGCGGCCACTCATCCTGCAGCGCATCGAACGCCGGATAGAGCAGCAGCAGGGCGAGCGGGATCTGGAAGTAGGTGTAGATGAGGATAAGGCCGCTGCCCGAGTAGAGGTTGAAACCGTCGATGAGGCCCCAGGATTTCAGCAGCAGGGTCACCGCACCATTGATGCCGAGAATGATGATAAAGGCGAACGCCAACGGCACCCCGCTGAAGTTGCCGGTCATGGTGACAAAGGCCAGCAGCAGTCGCTTGACCCGCTCACCACTGTGGCGCAGCGCCGCCGCCCCGAGCGTGCCGATGGCAAGCCCCGCCAGACTCGCGATACCGGCGATGCGCAACGAGTTGCCGAACGATTGCAGGTAGAAGGGGGAGCTCAGGATCTCCCGATAGTAGTCGAGGCCCCAGCCATCGGGGGTCTGAAAGCTGCCCACCAGCACCCACACCATGGGGGCGAACTGGAACAGGATCATCAAGAGGATAAACGGCAGCAGTACCAGCGCAGGCAGCCAGTGGCGGCGCACCTTGTGCTTGGTTGCCACGGGTTGATCCACGAGGATCTCGGTGGTTGCAGGCATCATCAGTGCACCTCGCGCATAAAGGCCGCCTTGAGCAGCGGGGGAGCCACCGGCTTGTCGTGGGGAATGCCCAGCAGGTCGGCCATCAGGGCGCAGAGCTGGGTCTGGGCGATCGCCACCCCATCCGGCCAGCGCTCGATAAAGGCATCGCCAAACAACCAGAGCGGCACGGTGCGCTCTTCGGGCAGGGTGCCACCGTGGCTCAGGTCATTGTTCATGCCGTGATCCGAGGTGATCACCACCTGATACCCCTCCGCCAGCCACTGGGGCAGCAGGTCGGCCAGCAAGCTGTCCATCCGGCGCGCCTGATTGCGGTACTGGCGGGAATCGAGACCAAACTGGTGGCCGGCGTCATCCACCCCCATCGGGTGGATCAGCAGGAAATCGGGGTCGTACTGGCTGCGCAGCCACTCGCCGTCCATCAGCAGATGGCTGTCGGGGTAGCCGTCATCCCAGTAGAAGCAACCATGCTGGATGGGTAGCTGCTCATCGTGAGTAAAGCGATCGCGGGCCGCCAGCCAGGGGCTCTTGTTGTAAAGCTCGCTCACCCAGTAGTAGGCCGCCGCCGCGGTGCGTTTACCCGCGGCGCGGGCCAGATGGAAGATGGAGTCATGCAGACTGAGGCGACTCACCCCGTTGTGGGTGATGCCGCTCGCCACCGGCGGCACGCCGGTCAGGATGCACTCGTAGAGGGGTCGGGAGAGAGACGGCAGGGCAGCATTCAGGGTCGTATGCAGGCCCCGCCCCGCCTCCACCATGCCACCGAGGTAGCCCATAGTGTGGGCTACCTCGGCTGCCAGACCATCCACAAGTACCACTATCACCTTGTGTTGCACTGGATTCCCTTACTGCATGTTGATCATGACGGTTTCTTGCCACTGGCGCGGCAGGGCCTTGGAGCTCTGCTCCCAGGCGGCATGATCCTGCACCGGCTTGGCATTGGCATACTGCTCGGCCGGCAGCAGCTTGGCCTTCACGTCATCCGGCAGGGTCACGTTGCTGCGGATCGGGCGGGCATAGCCGCGGGCCAGGTTGATCTGACCGGCATCGGAGAGGATGTATTCCCGCGCCAGCTTGGCGGCGTTGGGGTTCTTGGCCCACTTGTTGATGATGGTGGTGTAACCGGCAATGACGGAGCCGTCGCTCGGGATCACGACTTCAAACTTTTTGGGGTCGATCTGGTCGCGGTAGTTGAGGGCGTTGAAGTCCCACAGCACACCCACTTCCACCTCGCCCTTCTCGATGTTGGCGATGGTCGGGTCATTCAGCGACAGGCGACCCTGCTTGGCCAGCTGGCCGAACAGCTCCAGCGCGGGTTTCAGATTTTTCTCACTGCCGCCGGTGGCATAGGCCGCCGCCAGCACGCCGTTGTTGGCCTGGGAGGCCACGCCCACATCACCCAGAGTCACCTTGTAGTCGCCACCCAGCAGGGACTGCCAGCTGGTGGGGGCCGCCTTGACCAGATCCTTGTTGATCAGGAAGGCGATGGTGCCGGTATAGGCCAGCATCCAGTGACCGTCCGCATCTTTGGCCCAGTTCGGAATATCGGCCCAGGTGGAGGGTTTGTAGGGTTGGGTGACCCCCTGCTTGACCGCCACCGGACCGAAGGCGCCGCCCACGTCGCCGATGTCGGCGGTGGCATTGGCCTTCTCGGCGGCGAACTTGGCGATCTCCTGCGCCGAGCTCATGTCGGTATCCTGATGCTTGATGCCGTAGATGCTGCCGAGCTGCTGCCAGGTATCCTTCCAGTTGGCCCAGCTATCGGGCATGCCGATACTGCTGAGTTGCCCTTCGCCACGGGCGGCCTTCTCAAGATCCGCGATATTGTCGGCGGCAAACAGTGGCTGACTGATGGCCACCAGGGCCAGTGCACTTGCGATCACGCTTTTCATCATCCCATCCCTCTGGACTAGGTCAGTTAAGGTTCGAGAGGGATGCTAGAGGGGAAATATGACGGTGGCGGGGCGCTTTGATGGCAGTTTGATGACAATCACCCTGTCACGCCGCTGTCATCCAGCGCGGTTACAACTCTGAACCCGAGTGAGGCTGGACTACTCCAATGATGGTTTGTCCAGCCAGCACAGCCAGAATGAGCGACAGGGATACGAGCGTGATTGAACCGAGATTGAGCGAACGGGTAGCGGCAGATGGCCGCGCCTCCAAGTGTGAACAGATTTGCCAGACCCTGCGCCGCTATATCGGCAGCGGCCAATTGGGGGCCGGGCAACAGCTACCCGCAGAACGGGCGCTGAGCGAGCGATTCGCCACCACCCGCATCACCATCAAGGAGGCGCTCTCCAGCCTCGAAGCGGATGGCCTTATCTACCGGGCCGAGCGGCGCGGCTGGTTCGTTGCACCGCCCCGTCTCACCTACGATCCCGCCATCCACACCCACTTTCACCAGTGGATCGGCGAGCAGCAACGCACCGCCGAAACCCGGGTACTGGCCCACGGCAGTGCGCTGGCCAGCAGCGAACTGTGCCGCTGGATGGGGCTGGATCCTTTTACCCCGCTCTATGAAATCCGCCGCCAGCGGCTGATCGACGGCCGCCCGGTGCTTCATGTCAGCCACCACCTGCTGGCCAGCCGCTTTCCCGATATCGCCAGCGCGCCGCTGGCCAGCTCCCTCACCGAGCTCTATCAGCAGCGCTATGGCATAGGCCAGGGTGGGGCCAGCCTCGAGATCACCCCCTCGGCGGCACGGGGCGCCATCGCCCGCGCCCTCAATCTGGCGGAGGGGAGCGCCGTGCTGCGGCTGGTGCGGGTCAACTACGACGAGCGGGGCGGTCTGGTGGATTGCGATATCGAGCACTGGCGACCGGATGCGATCCGCATCTGTCTCGATACGCGGGCGTTGCAACCGGTCGCAGGCAGATTGCAGCAAACTCAACTCACCGAGTAGGCCCCAATCAGCGCAGCGGATCCCGCAGGATCCGCCGGGATCAGTTGTCGATATTGGGGATCATGTCGTCGAAGCTCTGGTAGCCGCAGTCGGCCAGTTGCAGCGACATGGTGTAGGTCTTGGCGTGCTCCTGCTGACCGATGGCGGGGCGGTTGAGCTTGATCTCCTGATGCCAGTACTCCTTCATCCGGTCGATCAACGCCATCGCCTCCCCCTCGTTGAGGTGCAGCTGGCAGAGCGCCATGTAGTTGTTCGACTTGTGCATATTCTCCACCAGATACTCCCCCAGCACCGACATCGCCTGCCGCGCCTGCTGGCGGGCGAAACGGCTGTGCTGCTCGAAGCTGATCCGCTCGCTGATGAGGAAGTGGTAACTGTTGTCGATACCAAGCTGCAAAATGCCGAGCTTCTCCAGCTTGCGCAGATAGAGGTAACAGGAAGCATCGGTCAGGCCGTACTCCCGCTTGAGATCGATCAGCGTTTTGTCGCGCCAGAAGATATTGGCGAGAAAGGCGTAAAGCCCCGGCTCGTTGTGAAACGCCTCGTCCTGCTCCTGGGTAAAGACGGCGCGGCGGCTCTGGGCGTCCTGAGTGCGATCCAGCAGCTCCTCGAACGAGAGCCCCACCAGATGGCAGATCTCCAGCAGGGTATCGAACGGCAGCGAGGGCTTGTTCATCATCCGCTTCACGGTCGCAATGGAGACGCCCATCGCCTCCGCCAGCGTCTGATAGCGGATCCCCTTGTCGGTCAGGGTCTTCTTCAGGGTGTCGAGAATATTGTTGGCCAGGGTCTGGCTGTAGGTCATGCCACTCTTCCTTGTTATCGCACTTTCACTGCATGGTTATGCCGAGTCAGCTTCTGACCTGTTTTTACCTTCAAGGCTCAGATATTGACACCGAAAAAACAGCCTAGAGAAAAAATCGCCGCATATTCCCGTGAGGACAGACCAGTTGAACGATGAGGTCGCAGAATGTGACACCAGACAGTGCATATCTTTCAACCCGCAAACATTTTGCTAGTGCTGCATAGAACATCGCGCATAATCGAAACGTATCGAATTCAAGACCCTTCCTGGTTGAGAAATCGATTGTTTGCTTCCAAATTTTTATCTTTTAAACCACAAGGTTTTTTCTCTTTCCTGGCATTGAGCGGGCTTGCAAAAGCACCGCTCTTTTCTTTTGCCCGCATCCGGCGATAAAAGCAACACCCGCCCCCTCTCCCATCGCTCAAATCGCCACTGCCACCCGATATCGGGCACAAAAAAGCGCCTGCCGATGGCAGACGCTTGCATCCTGGTTTCAGCAATCAGATATAGCGGATCGCGGTCAGCACCATCACCACCGCCATGCTCGCCATCATGGGCACGAAGGTGCGTTTCACCACATCCACCGGGCTCAGATTGGCGATACCGGCGACCGTGATGATCACCCCGGCCACCGGCGAGATGGTGCGGCCAATCCCGGCGGCAAACAGGATCGGCACCAGCAGCAGCAGCGGGTTGATGTCGAACTGGCCGGAGACCAGCGGCACGATGGGAATAAAGGCCATCACCGGGGCGTTGCCCGAGCCAGTGATAAATGCGGTCAGCAGGATAAAGAGCGAGAAGACCAGCGACAGCCCGAGCGGATTGAGATCGAACGACTTGGCCAGCTCGATCAGCTGGGTGATGGCGCCGATATTGGTGAGACCGGCGGAGAAAAACTCGGCCGCCAGCATCAGGGTCAGCACGCTGCCAAAGATCATCCCGGTGCCGGTCAGCCACGCCTCGAAGTTGGCGAACGCCTTGTTGAGAGAGCGGTAACGCAGCGCCTCGATAATGATGCAGAGCGTCATGGTGGACATCATGGCCACCGGAATGGTCATCTTGATGGCGCTGACAAACAGCTCGGAGAAACCGAACAGAAAGACGAAGGGGATCACCGGCAGTAGAGCGTAATAACCCGGCGTGTTCTCGTGTTTCGCCTCCAGCTCGTGCAGATACTTGCCCCGTTCGGCGGCTGCATCGTGGCCATCTTTGCGGTCACAGTGGCGCTGCCACATGATGTTGACGAACGGAATGGTCACCAGCAGCGCGATCTGGAACAGCAGCTGATGGTTCACCACGAACGGCATCACCTCGATATTGATCGCCTTGGCACCGATCACCGCATTGATCTGGCCGGGGCCAAACTCCCACGCGGTGGGGATAACGATGGTCGCCACCGCCGTCTTGGCGCTGATCCCGGCGTTGCGCAGCAGCGGATAGAGGGTGCCCATCAACAGCAGGGAGAGCGAGGTCGCCCCGGTGATAAAGACATAGAGAATGGAGACCAGCAGCAGGATGATCGCCAGCAGCAGATAGGGGTTCTTCAGCGCCATGATGGGGCGCGATGTGGCCTTCACCAGCGCCGCCGAGGCGCCAATCTGGTTGAGGTAGGTCGCCACCCCGGCGATCGCCACCAGCGTCAGACCGGTGGAGGCGAGGCGGGAGTTGGTCACCATGGCGAACTTCTCCCACAGGTCGAAGAACCAGAAGCCCTGACTGTTTTCGGCTGGCAGGATCGACGAGATCCCCGCCCACTGGGCATACGCCAGCAGCACCAGACCCGCGGTCAGCAAGGTCGCCTGCGGATTGAACCGCTTGAGCATGGCGTAGGCAACCAGCCCCACCACCACCAGAATCAAGATTGTTGACATAAACATACCCCTGTTACTGCACGATTGCGGCCCAATCACAGCGAAGGATGACTTCTGACGATTGGGATTCGGGAGGGTATCAGTGACAATCTGAAAATAGAATTGGCTGGTGTGATCACCACCGCAATAAACAATATTTCGGCAACTATCTGCTGCGACAAAAATATATCGCTAACACAATCACGGCATGCATGATGCGGGGATGGTCGCACTTATTTATTCGCGACTGTGCGGCGCTTCATAAAATAGAGAATGTGCTCATCATCGCTATTTTCAGCCGGAAAACACAGCTCCTCTCTCCTGCTCCCGCCGCGCCATGCCGCCCCTCTCCAACCAGCCATCAGGGTTGGCAGACAACAGCATCACCTCTCGGCCGACAGCACCATGACGAGCCGTTCCGGCCAGCGGGCAAGATGCGCAACTGACAGCAAAAGAGACTACGTATGAACAAAAATACAGCAATAAACCGTGATTGCTGAATCAGCTTTCAGAGCAAAAATGCAATAACCGGCAAAAAAGTAGCGTGTCCCTCCTCGCGAGGCCACGCACAAAAAACCGGCAAACCGTTGACAATCGGCACGATTGACAAGCGATTAATTAACGAGCAGCTGGTGATCGGCCGGGGCATGGCCGGGACAGAAAAATAGCCAGCCAGATCAAGTGCGTCCCGCCAATATCGCACCAAATAACCGCCAGAGAATATTTCGCCTTATTTTGGTCACTTATAAATAAAGTGATAACTCTAAACAAACTATTATTTGAACAGCCATAAACAGCCCGCCATTTATATCCAGTCATTAACTGGTCAGCGATGGGTTGTTATTATCAAACGGCCTCTCTATACTGCGCGCCCTCTGATATAGAGACCCGATGGAATATAAATAAGCTTCATGGATGAGGCCATTCAATCACACGCAGTTCGCATTAACAGGGCAAATCCATCCATGAACAAGTTCAATAAAGTTGCAATGCTCTCTCTGCTCGGCCTGACCTTCAGCGGCGCCGCTTGCGCCCAGGGCTGGTATGTCGGTCTGGACCTCGCCACCTCCAACATGGATCTCGATGGCGCAGCCCAACAGGCCTATGACGCCAAGATCATCGATGACCAGCTCGATGGCGGCAGCCTGATCGTCGGCTACGACCTCAACCACTGGCTGGCCATCGAAGGGGGCCTGCACGCCCAGCAGATGAGCCAGCTGATGTGGGTCAACGCCCCGGGCCTGACCGGCTTCACCGACACCACCATCGACACCCGCAGCATCAGCCTGGCCGCCAAGCTGAGCCAGCCACTGGCCTGGGGCTTCAGCGCCTACGCCAAGCCGGGCATTGCCTACACCAGCACCGAAGTGGAACTCATCGGCAGCGGCGCCATGCTGGGCTACCGCGTTCAGGGCAACCTCAACGAGACCAAAGGCACCCTGCACCCCAATCTGGAAGTGGGTCTGGACTACGCCTTCAACGACCACTTCTCCGCAGGGATCGGTTACGAGCGCCAGTTCAACGCCCTGAGTCTGGGTGACGAGCACTACTCTCTGGATACCTTCAAGCTGGGTCTGCGCTACCACTTCTAAGTCACGCCGCCCCGCTCGTGTGCTGATGCGCAAAGCGCAGATACAAAAGGGCCGCAGGTTGCAATCCTGCGGCCCTTTTTGCTGCCCTTTTTGCCACACGCTGCGCCGTTAGCAGATCTGGTCTTTGCCCAGTTGCTTGGCCTGATAGAGCGCCCGATCGGCACGCACCATCAGGCTCTCCTTCTGCTCATCCTGCTGGTACTCCGCCAGCCCGAAGCTCATGGTCGCAGGGGCATGGGGGCAGATGGACTCGCTCGCCATCAATGCCTGCAGCTTGGTCGCCACTACCATGGCATCCTCGCGGTTCGTATTGGGCAACAGCACCATAAACTCGTCGCCACCCCAGCGAGCCAGCAGATCGATCTCGCGGATATGGCTGCGCACCAGCGCCACTATGTTGATCAGGGTCTGATCCCCGGCGTTGTGGCCGTAGCGGTCGTTGATCTGCTTGAAGTTGTCCACATCCATGGCGATCACCGTAAAAGGCAGGTGGAAGCGGCGGGCGCGCTCGCACTCCAACTGCAATGCCCGCTCCAGCCGGTAACGACTGGCGGCACCGGTCAGGGCATCGGTCTCCGCCAACTGACGATTCTCCTCCACCCGCAGTTTCAGCTCCTCGTTGAGCCGCACCAGCTCGGCAGTGCGATCCGCCACCTGCTGCTCCAGCGAGTGGTTGCGCCGCTCCAGCTGCTCCAGCAACAGCTTGCTGGCGTGGATATCGCGGTGGGCACCGATCATCCGTGCCACAGAGCCATCGGGATTGCGCTCTATGATGCGGCCACAATCCTCAATCCAGAGGTAACTGCCATCCCGACAGCGACAACGATACTCGGCACAATATTCGGAAGCCTGGCCGCTCAGACAGGCATCGAATTTGGCCATCACCCCGGCCAGATCGTCGGGGTGGATCACCCCCTCCCAGGTGAAGACGGTATTACCGAGGGTATGCGGCTCGTAGCCCAGCATCCGGTACCAGCCGGGGTTGCGATAGACGAAACCGGTATTGGCATGCCAATCCCAGATGCCATCGCTGATCACCTCCAGAATGCCATGCACCACGGCTTCGCTGACATCCGAGATCCTGATCGTGTCACTGTCCTGCAGCATAGTGGCCATCCTTATTCTTCTGCCCCACGCCACTGCGGGGAATCGCCATATTGTCGTGAAGCGCTACCTTGGCATATTTCAAAAAATCTGTCAGCCAGAACCCCACCGCACCACCGTTTCCCCGGTTATCGGCCACTCACGACACAGGCCGAATCAGGGGAGCCATAAGTGTGGTTCAAGTGCGCCCCATTTACCGGATTTAACTCACGATTCAGTCATTTGGGGGATGGGATTATCGGGTGGTGTAAGAGGAGTGACCAAGTGCAGCATATTGTGCCAACCCGCTCCCCTCACCCTAGCCCTCTCCCAAAGGGAGAGGGGATAAAGCGGCACCGGAAATATGATCGCCAGCCACGTAGGTTCGATTAGCGAAGCGTAATCGGACAGCGGTAGCAGCATTGCTCCCTTCTCCCCTTGCGGGAGAAGGGTCGGGGATGAGGGGCAGGAAAAAAGAGAGCACGCGGTAAACGTTGGGCTTCGCTACGCTCAGCCACAACCTACGCAATCGGTAGGTTGGTGCTGAGCCTGCGAAGCCCAACATACGAGATTCAAGATTAGCCTTTCAACACGTAATTGGGACAGAGCCTTATTTAAAACCGGGATGATGCAGATTTCGGTAATGGGTAGGCGCCACCCCATGCAGGCGTTTGAAAGCGGTGGAAAAGTGGTATTCGTTCTTGAAACCACACAGCAGAGCCAACTGCTTCACTGGATCGGTACGGCTAGCCAGCAGTAGGGCAGCCCGCTGCAGTCGCAACCGCTGCAATAGCGCCATAGGTGCCAGGGCAAAGTGCTGCTGACAGAGCCGGTAAAGCTGACGTTCGGAAAGGTGCAATACCCCGGCCATCCGCTCGATATCCCAGCATTCGGTCAGCGCCTCTTTCAGCATCAATTCGAGATTCAGGGCCAGCCGCTCTCCGCGACTCTTCCCCTCTCCCTTTTGCAACAGTCGGCGCAGATAGAAGCCCAGCTGCTCCACCAGCAGAACGCTGAGCTGCGGGTCCTGATGGCGCTCCTGCTCCGCATAGAGGTTCTCGATAGTGCGCAGCAGAGTCGCTTGCTGAGAAGTGCAACCAAGGTGAGATCTGCTGGCAAAAGCATCCCATGGGGAGTCCCTGTGCAGCAGCAGCCACACCAGCTCCCATTCGCCCGCCTCGCGTAACTGATAACAGAGAGGCTCTCCGGCCGGGATCAGTGCCCACTCCCCGGCTGAAAGCCGTTCTCGGCAATCGCCGATCAGCACCTCCCCCTCACCCGCCAACGTGAGCAGAAAACAATGCACATCAGCCAAACGGCGCTCGATCCGGTAATGACTGCGCAGACAGGAGTAACCCGCCAGCCACACTTGCTCCTGCGCTAGGGCCGGCAGCAGGCTGTCACAGCAGATCTGCTCGTGGCAATCAGGGGAGAGTTCGATAATTTCAGCTTTGGCAGTTTCAGACATCATCAGGACGGGCTCAGCCATGTCGTACATTCAAACCCCAGCATAACATGGAGGCTATCAACTCAAAGGAAACAAGCCATGTACATCCACCACGTCGCTATCTGGGCACAGGATCTGGAAGCACTCAAGATATTCTACTGCAAGCTGTTTGGCGGTGAGGCAAATGAACATTATTACAATCCGGCCAAGCAATTCTCTTCCACCTTTATCCGTTTTGAAAGCGGTGCAAGCCTGGAGCTGATGCACACCCCCATACTGTTTCCGGCAGATCCCAGTCTGCCGCACCCACTGCAGGGGCTGGCCCATCTCGCCTTTTCCCTCGGCAGCGTGGATGCGGTAAATAAGATGACCGCCCGCCTCAAGCTATTAAAAGGGATCGACGTACGCCATTTAGATGGCCCACGCTGGACTGGCGACGGTTATTACGAGAGCACTTTTCTCGACCCAGAAGGCAACCGGCTGGAGCTGACCATCTAATGCCTGAATGCTCCCCCTCACCCTGCCCTCTCCCAAAGGGAGAGGGGATAATGCAGTATCGGATGTAGAAAAATAATTAGATAACAACAATCCCTCTTTACCGCCCCTCAATCAATCACTCCCCCAACCTCTCCGCCAATCCGGAATAACGCTCGGTCTTTTTCCGTACCGCTTGTGCCAGCAGGGCGCGATCGCCGTAGAGATCGAGCCGGGCCTTGGCGCGGGTGATGCCGGTATAGACCAGCTCGCGGGTCAGCAAGGGGCTGGAGCTGTCGGGCAGCACCAGCACGGTATGGGCAAATTCCGACCCCTGGGATTTGTGGATGGTCATGGCGTAGACCGTCTCATGGGGTGGCAGGCGGCTCGGCAACAGGGCACGCAGGGTGCCATCCGGCTGCTCAAACCATAGCTTGAGCCGCCCACTTTCATCGGGCAGGCAGAGCCCCATATCGCCGTTATAGAGGCCGACCCCATGGTCGTTGCGCACCACCATCACCGGGCGACCGGCATACCAGTCGCCATCGCGGGCAATCAGCCCGGCCCGAGACAAGGCCAGTTCAAGCCGCTCGTTTAACCCCTGCACCCCGAACGGGCCGTCGCGCAGGGCGCAGAGGATCTGGAAGCTGTTGAATGCCTTGAATACGGCGGCGGGCGCTTCCCCCGCGCGGGCCGCCTTCAGATAGCTGCCGTAACCGGCGACCCCTTGGGCAATCAGGGCGTCGTAGGCCTCCCCCGCCCAGGGGTGCAGGCTGATATCGGCGAATCCTGCGCCCCAGACTGATTCCACCGCCGTGGCATCGCCGCTGTTGCAGGCGCGCGCCAGCTGGCCGATGCCCGAGTGCTGATCAAAGCGCCAGCTCTTGGCCAGCAAACAGAGGCTGTCGCGCACCGGTGCCCCCGCGGGCGAGCCCTGCAAGCGGTAGCCGGTCTGGCGGGAGAGCCACTCCGCCTGCGCCGGGCTGATGCCCTGTTCGATAAAACTGCAGATATCGCCGAGCACGGCCCCCGCCTCCACCGAGGCGAGCTGATCCTTGTCGCCGAGCAGGATCAGGCGGGCGTGGCTTGGCAGCGCATCGAGCAGGCGCGCCATCATCGGCAAATCGACCATGGAGGCCTCATCCACCACCAGCAAGTCGAGGTGCAGCGGGTTGCCCGCGTGGTGGCGGAACTGGCTGCGCCCCGGAATGACCCCGAGCAGCCGGTGCAGGGTGCCCGCTTCGGTGGGGATCGCTTCCACCCACTCGGGAGGCAAGTCGAGGGCCTGCAGGGCAGAGCCGATACTCTCGGTGAGGCGCGCCGCCGCCTTGCCGGTGGGAGCCACCAGCCGGATCGCCGGGGCCTTGCCCGCTTGCAGGCCGGTCTCCACCAGAATGGCGAGCAGTTTGGCGACCGTGGTGGTCTTGCCGGTGCCGGGGCCGCCGGAGATCACCGCAAAGGGGCGCGCCGCCGCGGTAGCCGCCGCCAGCTTCTGGCCGTTGCAGCAGAGCGCCTCGGGCACCAGCGTATCCAGCTTGCCAAGGTCGCTCGCCGCCTGCGCGCTGGCCAGCAGCCCCTCAATGGCGGGCCAATCCACCTCGCTCGGGAACACCAAATCGAGGTACTTCTCGATAAAGTGGCGGGCCGAGAAGTCGGGGGCGAGGCGAGCGTTGAGCAGCGCCGCGAACACCAGCCCGTAGTCGCGGGCAAACAGCCGCGACAGGGCCGGGGCAATCTCCGGCCATTCGGCGCGTTCACTCAAAGCGCGCAGATGGCGGGCCACCCCCAGTTCAAAATCGTGGTAGCGGGTAAGGTAGAGCCGCCCGTGCCACAGCCGCAGCGGCCAGCGCGGGGCGAGCCCGTCATGCTGTTCCGTACCAACCAAGGGGCTGGCCGCAAACAGGGCGGGCCAGCGGGCCGGATCCGCCAGATCCAGCAGCAGATCCCGGCTCTGCTGGGGATCCAGCCCGAACGGCCGCAGTGATCCGGCGATGATCATTTCAAGGGGCAGACAGACATGGCCGCGCCCCAGCTCGAAGCAGGCGAGCGCCGCCCCCAGCACCAGCTCGGGGCTGCCGCCCAGATCGGCCACCAGCTTGGCAAATTGCAGATCCAGCTGGCGGATACGGCCAGCCAGCGCCAGTGTTTTCAACCGTTCAACCATCATTGCGCTGGTTGCGGTGCTGATCATGGTGCCGCTCATGCCTCTACCTCGTTCAATGGATGAGATCCTGCTGTGGGTGTCTCACAACCTTCGCTAAACAACTTATCCAGCCCCAGCACCAGTTCACGGCTGGGGCGGGTATGGAATATGCCCCCCTGCGGCATGCCGCGCAGGAACAGATAGAAAACACCGCCAAAGTGCTGCTCGAAGTCGTAGCCCGGCAGGCGCAGGGTGAGCAGCCGGTGCAGCGCCAGCGAGTAGAGCTGGTATTGCAGGTCGTAGCGGTGCTCCGCCATCGCCCGCTCCAGCGCCGGACGGCTGTAATCGGCGGGGCTCATGCCGAGGTGGTTCGATTTGTAGTCGAGCAGATACCAGCGCCCCTGCCACTCGAACACCAGATCGATAAAGCCCTTGAGCATCCCCTGCACGGTGGCAAAGCTCAGCGGCTTGTTGCCCCGCGACAGCGGGTCGTGCTGCTGGCAGAGCGCCGTCAGCGCCGGTGCCGTCACCCGCCCCATGGGAAGGAAGAACTCCAGCTCCACCTGCTTGCGCTCGGGCGCCAGATCCCGCAGCCGCACCGGCTCGCCAAAGCCTGTTTCCAGCGGGGTATCCAGTACCGCCTCCACCTGCTGTTGCAGCACTTGGGCCCAGCTCTCGTCGAAGCCGTCTTGCAGCAACAGACTGGCGATATGCTCTGCCAGCGGCTCGCCCGCGGCGCTCTGAAAGTCGATGGTCTCGAACAGGCTGTGCAGCAAGGTGCCGGGGCGCGCCCCTTTCGGGAAGGTGAAGATGGAGGGCTGGGGAGCCTCCTCCGGTTGCTCGGAAACCAGCGCGGCCGCCTCGGTCACCACCTCGTCATCGAAGCCGGGATTGGCTAGTACGCCCTTGCTGTGGCCGTGGCCCTGCGCCGCCAGCCCGGAGTAGGAGCTGATCCACCAGTCCCGCTCAAGGGAGCCGCTAAAGTGGCGCACCTGCGGCTCGCCCAGCTGCTCCTCCTCTGGCGGCAGCGGGGCCGGACGGGTGAGCGAGGGCTCACCGACGGCCACCCCGGGCAGCGCCTGCGACAGTTCGGTCAGGGCGGTCGCCAAGGTGGCGGCATCCCCCTCTTCGCCCTTTTGCAGCAGGTAGCCGATGGCGGTGTGGTGCAGGTCGGTCTTCTCCGACTTGCCCGCCCCCGCCCGCACCGGCGCCAGCCCCAGCCAGGTGGCATAGACGCCCCGGGTCAGCGCCACATAGAGCAGCCGCAGATCTTCGGCAAGGCGCTCCCTGTCCGCTTCGGCGAGCGACGAGTCGGCGCCGGTCAGATCGAGAATGGTGCGATTGCCCGCCTCATCCGCCTCGTGATAGAGCGGGGTCTCGGCGGTTCTGTGGCTACAGATAAAGGGCAGGAACACCAGCGGGTACTCCAGCCCCTTGGATTTGTGGATGGTGACGATCTGCACCAATTTCCGCTCGGATTCGAGGCGCAGTACCTGCTCCGCATCCTGGCCGCTCGGGCGGCTCACCGCCTCCCCCAGCCAGCGCAGCAGGGCGTACTCCCCGTCCAGCTCGCTGCTCACCTGTTGCAGCAGCTCGCCAAGATGGAGGAAGTTGGTCAGCCGCCGCTCGCCATAGGGGCTCGCCAAAAGCGAAGAGGCGAGATTGCGCCGGTGCAGCAGGGCCCGCAGCATCGCCAGCACGCCGCGGCGGTGCCAGATCTTGCGGTACTCCATAAACTCCTGCACCGCGCTCTCCCACGCCCGCTCGTCGCTGGCCAGCCCATCGAGTGCCTTGGCATCCAGATCAAACAGCCCGGTGGCGAGCGCAGCCCGCAGGCTGCGCTCCTCGCTCGGGTTCTGGCAGGCGTGCAAAATCAGCAGGATCTCCCGCGCCTCCACCTGCTCCAGCACGCTCTCGCGGTTCGACAGATAGACGGAGGCGATGGCGAGGCGCGCCAGCTCCTGCTGCACCAGCTTGCCCTCGGCGCCAGTGCGCACCAGCACGGCGATATCCCCGGCCTTCACCGCCTTGTCACCGATCAGCGCCTTGCCCTCGCGGGCCAAAGTCAGCAAGCGGTGGATCTCGGCGGCGGTGGCGCGGGCCATCTTGCTCTGGTAATCCCCCCGGTTGAAGGTGGGCTGGCCGGTCAGCTGCCAGCAGTGGAGCACGGGCGCGGTGGTGCCATCGAGCAGCAGCGCCTTGCTCTTGCCCTGCGCCTCCACCGGCAGGAAGGGGATATCCGCCTCGTAGATAAAGGGATCTCTCGCCCGCTCGAACAGGCCGTTGACCGCCCCCACCAGCGCACTGCTGGAGCGCCAGTTGCGCCCGAGGGTGTAGTGGGCGCTCACATTTCGCCGCGCCTGAATGTAGGTAAAGATGTCGGCGCCGCGAAAGCCGTAGATGGCCTGCTTGGGGTCACCGATCATCAATAGCGCCGTGTCTGTGTGGCCGCCGTAAAGCCGATGGAAGATGCGGTACTGCTGGGGATCGGTATCCTGAAATTCGTCGATCATCGCCACCCGGTAGGTGGCGCGAATGCGCTCGCAGAGCCGCTCGCCAAGGCTGGAGCCAAGCGCCCCGTCGAGGTCTTTGAGCAGGTCATCGAACGAGAGCTGATGGGCTTGGCGCTTGCTGGCCTGCATCCGGCTGCGCACTACTTTGGCCGCCCGTTGCAGGATGAGATCCCGAATGCCGGGGCGGCTCGCCAGCAATTCATCGATTTGGCTGAACAGCGGCAGGGTCGGCACGGCGCCCCCCTTCTTGAGGTTCTCCTCCAGCACCGTCTGGCCGAAGCGCTCCAGCTCCTTGGGGATGGCATAGCCACTGCTCTCGTCCTGTGCCCAGTCGGCTATCTTGGCAAGCCACCCTTCGTAGTTCTTGCCGGTGTAGCGGCTGATCTGGCCGTCAGTCTGGCGGCGGATCTCGTCCGTCTGCGCCAGCCATTCGCTCTTCACCGCCGCGATGCGACTCATGGCCGCCTGATGGCGGGCGGCAAGGGTCTCATCCCCCAGCGCGGGGTGGATCTCCAGCTCGCTGTTGTCGAGCCAGCTGCCCATCTCTCGCAGCAGGGCGGCGGGGCTCGGCCAGAGTGCGCGCACGGCGCTGGCGAGGGCTTTATCCACCGGATAGAACTCGGCGCGCCAGTAGTCGCTCACCGCTTGCAGCCTGAGCTGGCTGTCGTCGGTGAGAAATTCGGTTTCAAAGAGGGCGCCCGACTCGAAGGCGTTCTGCTTGAGCATCCGCTGGCAGAAACCGTGGATGGTAAAGACCGCCGCCTCGTCCATCTGCCGCTCGGCGGCCAGCAGGCGACGGGCCGCCAGCTCGTGATCTTCCACCTCTTCCAGCAGTTGGGTCAGCAGGGTGTCACTGCTATGGCCGCGCATAAAGGCGAGCCGCGCCTCGTGGATGCGGCCGCGGATCCGCCCGCGCAGCTCGGCGGTGGCGGCTTCGGTAAAGGTCACCACCAGAATTTCGGTCACCGAGAGCGGCCGTTCATGGGCGCTCGGCTGACCGGCATCGGCCCCCTCTTTGATGAGCGGGCCGTGGCCCAGCAGCAGGCGCAGGTAGAGACCGGCGATGGTGTAGGTCTTGCCGGTACCGGCGGAGGCTTCGATCAGTCGTTCACCATGGAGGGGAAAACGCAATGTATTGAGCGGGTTAGCCATTATTTCAGCTCCTCCAGGGTCTTGAGCAGCGGGGTCAGGTGTTCGCGGGCCAGCACCTGCAACTGCCCCAGCACCTCGTCATCGAGTTCGGGGAAGCAGCGGGCGACATAAGGGTCTTGCCCCTCCCCATTGATCATCCAGCCGCCGTTGAAACGGGTGAGGGCCGCCTTGTCAGCTGCCTCCGGCTTGTCGGGATCCTTCTCGATCGCCTTGAGCCAATCCCAAGCGGTGTTGGGGAAGAAGGGTAGCGGCCGCTTCATCCCCTGCGCCCAGCACGCCACCAGCGCCGCCAGCTTGGGGCGCGCCTCGTCGGCAGCGAGCGCAGGCAGTCGCAGGCTCTGTTTGGCATCGAACAGCAGGGTGTCGCCGGGGGCACCGCTCAATGAGAGGCAGAGGTGCTGGATCCAGCCCAGCAGCAGATCCTTGCCGTTGAAGCTGCCGGGCTTGACCACCAGCAAGCGCCCCTTCTGGGTGTCGATCCACCCTTGCAGCTGGCCCTGAGTGAGGGAGATATCGATCTCCACCGCCTGCTTTTCTGACTCATTGGCAGCAACCCATGGCCGCAGCCGATCAGCCAGCTTGCCCATCTCGGCATCCAGATCGTCCAGCAGCAGGCTGCCGAACCACCCTTGCGGCAACAGGCCGGTGAGCTGCAACCGCTCGCGACGCTCGGTACTTTCACCTTCCGCCAGATGGGCATCGAGCAGCAGATCTTTCAGCTGATAATGTTGCAGGCCATCCAGCTCGAACGGCTCGCTGTCCTCGATGTTGGCCTCGTTCAGCTCAAACCACACCTTGAGGCGACGGTTGAGGAAATATTTGGTGGGCTGGCGATAGAAGCGCAGCAGCTCCGCCAGCTCCAGCCCCTGCTCCTTGCCCCATTCGGGGGGTAAAGGCAGCTCGCCGCTCTGGAAGTTGGCCGCGCCGCGCACCGGATTGAGGGCGGGCAGCCAGTCGGCGGCATAGGTAAAGAGGCGTGAACCCGCCTCCGGATAGAAGTAGTTGCGGCTGTAGGGGGTGAGCGGGTGCGCCACCATCAGGTGGTTGAGCAGCCGCTTGCCGGAGGTTTCGTCATCGAGGCTCTCATCCCCCGCCAGCACGAAACCCTGCCGCACATAGTCGATCAGCTCCGCCAGCAGCACAGAGGGCACCTTGTCGCTGTTGTCCTGGGCGCTGAAGCCCTGATAGCTGATATAGAGCCCCTGCTGGGCGCTGAGCAGCGCCTCGAGGAAGAGGTAGCGGTCATCATCACGACGGGAGCGATCCCCACGCCGCGACGCTACCGCCATCAGGTCGAACCCCATGGGGGCCAGGGTACGCGGGTAGACGCCATCGTTCATGCCGAGCAGACAAACCTGCTTGAATGGGATGGAGCGCATCGGCATCAGGGTGCAGAAGTTGACCTGACCGGCGAGGAAGCGCTGGCTGGAGCGGGACTCCCCCAGCACGCTGCCGAGGTAATCCTGCAACAGGTCGGCACTGATGGGCTGCTCGAAGCGAGCCTCGCCGAGCCGGGTCTGCCACTCGACCAGCTGGCTGCGAATAAGCTGGAGCTGGCGCTCTTCATCCTCGTCGGCCAGATAGAAACGCTCCAGCAGCGCCAGCAGGCAGGCGTTCCACTCGGCCAGCGGCTGCGCCTGTTGCAGGCGGGGCAAAAACTCGGCCAGCGAATCGACGAACCAGGCGAGCTTGCCGAGCGCCAGCCCTTGCTGACCCTCGATATCGGCGTAGGGCAGGATGCCCGCCACCGGCTCGCCATCCCCCATGGCAAAGCCGAGCAGCATGCGGCGCAGGCCGAACAGCCAGCTGTTGCCGGACATGGGCGGCAGATCGAAGCGGACGGGGTAGCCGTCGTCCAGCCCCCAGCGGATGCCGGTCTCCTGCACCCAGACCCGCAGCTGGTTGAACTCGTCGTCATCCAGCTCGAAGCGGCGCAGCACGGCGGGCACCTCGAGAATGGCGAGCAGCTCCCCTGCCCCGAAGCGGGCGTTGGGCAGCCTGAGCAGGGCGAGGAAGCTTTGCAGCAGCGGGCTCTCCTGACTCGCCGCCCGATCCGAGACCGCAAACGGGATTTGACCGCGCGCGCCAAACACCGCCTGAATGTAGGGGCCGTAGCTGTTCACGTCCGGCATCATCACCACCACATCTTTCGGGGTGAGGGTCGGATCCTGCTCGAACAGCGCCAGCAGCCGGTCGTGCAGCACTTCAAGTTCCCGCATCGGGCCGTGGCAGGCGTGGATCTGCAAGGATCCATCCGCCGGATCGATCGGGCTCTTGTGGTGGCTGCTGTCG
Source organism: Aeromonas sp. QDB23 (assembly GCF_027707745.1). Classification (NCBI taxonomy): domain Bacteria; kingdom Pseudomonadati; phylum Pseudomonadota; class Gammaproteobacteria; order Aeromonadales; family Aeromonadaceae; genus Aeromonas; species Aeromonas sp. QDB23. The sequence continues at coordinate 1,824 of NZ_JAPCJA010000001.1, read as the reverse complement.
AGATCGAACTGACCGGCGCCCCGTTCGGCCAGCTCCAGCACATCCTTCTGGATGGCGCGCAGCAGGCTGACATTGCCCCTAGCGTCCACCTCGTCGATATCAACGAAAGCCTCGATTTGCGGCACCTCCAGCTCCATCAGCTGATGCAGGTAATCGCGCCCCAGCTTGCCCATGGAGGCGAGCAGCGGGTTGGCGGGGCCCTGCAGGGTCTCGATATCGGTGCCGGGTTTGAGCTTGTTCTCCAGCCGCGCCAGGGTCTTGCGATCGAGCAGATCCCCCCAGTAGTAGCGGCAGGGGTTGGTGACGAACAGGTGCACCTCCACCTCCGGCCGGCTGCCGAGGGCCAGCAGCGCCTCCACATAGCGCGGCGGCAGCGCCGAGATGCCGAACACGAACACCCGCTGCGGCAGCTTGCCCGGCAGATCGGCGGTGCGTTGCAGCTCGTGGATAAACTCCTCGTAGAGGTTGGCGCGATGGTAGCCGCTCGGAGAGAGCGCCAGGGTGCGGGCCACCAGCTCGCGCCACAGCTCGGGCTGCCAATCCTGACCGCTCACCCCGGCCAGTTCCAACCCCAATCCTTCGCCCTCTTCCCAGCGGGCGATCCAGTCCGGCCGGTAGACCAGATACTGGTCAAACAGATCCGCTACCTTCTGGCAGAGCTGCCACAGCCTGACTTGCTCGGGATCCTTGGCAGGATCCTCCTCATCTCCCCCGCCTAAATAGGCGGCGAGCGGGGCAAAGGCGGGACGATCCAGCAAGGCGGGCAGAATGGTCATCAGCTGCCAGCTCATGGAGCCCTTGTTGTAGGGGCTCTGACGCGGCACATCCGCCAGCACCCGGGTGAACATCTCCCAGATAAAGCTGGCGGGCAGCGGAAAGTCGATATTGGCGGCGATGCCGAACGCTTTGGCCAGCTCCAGCTTGAGCCACTGGGCCATGCCCGGGCTCTGCACCAGGATCTGCTCCCGATCGAAGGGGTGAGAGAGAGGGGCCTGCCGGATATGGTTGACCAGCAGCTCTTTGAGCAGATCCAGCTGATTGGAGTGGTAGAGGGTAAACATGGACGACTCCCGCCAATTCACAAGAGGGGATGAGCGCCGGAAAAAACGAGCCATTTCCGTCACTTCACCGGAGTGGGAATTGTCAGGGATCGGGGGGGAAGATGCAAAAGGCGCTTATGGCCAGCGACAGGAAAGAGGCGGAATCATGAAGGGTGCCGCAGATTTGGCTCACCGCCTCACCGACCCGGAAAACGCAGACAGAAAAAAGCCGGTGCAGTTGCACCGGCCAAAAGGCATTGGAAAACTTGAATCTTCAGGGCATTACCAGTTTTTGCCGAGACGGGCATCCACACTGAAGGCACCCGCACCAGCCGCCGCCAGCGCCAGGAAACCACCGGCCACTGAGACGTTCTTCATAAACATCAGCATCTGCATCTGTTCCGCAGGCTGATAGTGGAAAATAAAGGCGGCCATCAGGGTGAAACCGGCCATCAGCACGGAGAGGCTGCGGGTAAAGAGACCGAGCACGATGGCAAGGCCACCGCCCAGCTCAAGCAGGATCACCAGCGGCAACATAAAGCCCGGCACGCCCATCGCTTCCATATAACCCTGAGTACCGGCGTAACCGCCGATCTTGCTCCAGCCCGCCATCACGAACATCAGCGCCAGCAGTACACGACTCGCCAGCAGCGCAACATCTTTCATCTTGTCCATTTCACTATCCTCATTTATCTCGTATCGCCACTCATGTACAGAACCTTAAGCGGCAAGCGAATTAATAATACCGTCTAACGTGTTGTTTTGCTTGGATTTTCTCTGCCTA